>CAZAWS010000370.1:0-2207 GCA_964488755.1 uncultured Anaerolineaceae bacterium
TTATGAAGCCACGGGTCGAGATAATGTTGAAAACGAAAATCTATGCAATGCACAATTACTGCGTCTGTAATATGTTTTTCTGTCATTAGTCCATCCAATTAAATAAATACTTGATATTATGCTCAATCTCAAATTTCTTGAGAAAAACCATATACTCGTCCCGAAAACTTTGTTTGGCATGATGCTTTTCTTGATTCAAAATATAGTTATACACATTTTCGATTTGCGAATGACTATAAGAAAATGCGCCATATCCTTCCTGCCAAGAAAACTTGCCTTTTATCCAGTTACGGTCATTAATAAAATTTGTGGCATTATTCTTCACATCTCGAACAAGGTCTGATAACGCCATCGAGGGTTTAAGTCCGATAAAAAGATGAACATGGTCAGAAACACCGTTAACGATAATTGGCTTTTGTCCTTTATTTTTAATAATCCCAGCCATATATTTGAAGACTTCACTCCGCCATTCTTTTTGCAAAAGATTTTCTCGTCCTCTTACAGCAAAAACTACTTGGATATAAATCTGGGAATATGTGCCAGCCATATAGCCTCCTAAATTCATGCGCCTAATCTCGAAAAGCCAGTGCTAAATTCCCAATCCCGAAGGGATGGGATTATTATAGCTAAAAATTATTCGTATCAATAACCCCGAAGGGGTGGCAGCGTTCGCTATGCCATCCCTTCGGGATTTTCTGTTCTAACTGTAGCGTTGTTATAATCCTGACATCCCTTCGGGATTATAAAAATCATACGGGTGCGTTTCAAATGAGTTGAAGATGGAGCGTCCCACAGACAATTTACTCTTTTTTACAAACCTGTGAGACGATTTCTCCAACTGAGATGAAACGCACCCAAATCATACACTCATTTTCTTGAAATCCTTGAGATATCTTCTACAAAACTTGCCCTTCTTTCCTCTTGATAAACTCCCCGCCTCCTCGCTTACCAAGCCAATTATCCCCATCTACAATTAGCTCACCACGCAGGAAAACTTTTTCGGGGTAGCCTTTCAACTCCCAACCTTCAAAAAGATTATAGTCCGTGCGGTGATGCGCCATCTCCACGCCATATTTCACCTTCCTTTCGGGATTCCAAATCACAATATCGGCATCTGAACCGGGGAGCAACGCACCTTTACGCGGGTACATGCCAAAAATCTTGGCGGGATTGGTGCTCGTCATCGCCACAAACTGGTTCGGAGTGATGCGCCCCTTTACCACGCCTTCTGTCCACATCACGGGCAGGCGGTCGCCCACACCGGGCAAACCGTTCGGGATTTTGGTGAAATCGCCCGCACCCAACTCCTTGCCGGGGATCGCAATTTCTTTTCCTTCATACAGTATCGGCTTCGTCCCGTCGTAGAAAAATGGGCAATGGTCAGTGCCAATCGTTTGCATTTCGCCACGCTCGATTGCTTGCCAAAGTCGCTCATTATCTGCTTCACTTCGCATGGGTGGCGAACAGACCCATTTTGCACCATCAGATTGGCGCATATTATCAATGGTAAAAAAGAGATAAGGCGGGCAAGTTTCACCCATGACTTTGATGCCGCGCTCGCGGGAATACTTGAGCATATCCGCACCAATCGCCGTATTCATGTGGACGATATAAAGCGGCGCGTCCGCGGCTTGAGCCATGCCTGCTACCCTTAAAATAGCTTCTCCCGCGCCCCAAGCAGGTCTCGTTAAAGCGTGCCATTCTGTAGACATATTGCCCGCCCTCAACGCATCCGCGACGAGAGTCTCGATCACGTCCCCATTCTCGGCGTGGAGCATGGTCAGCATCCCATTTTCGGCGGCTGTGCGAAGAACGTTAAAGATACCATCATCGCCCAAACGCAAAACTCCGTTATACGCGGAGAAAGTTTTCAGTGTAGTGATGCCTTCCTCTAGCAAATCGGGGAATTGTTTCGCAACATCATCATTAAACCTGACGATATTCATGTGAAAAGAATAATCAATTGCGGCTTTGTCGTCAGCTTTGGCATGCCATGCGTCTACACATTCTTTGAGCGAATCGAAATCTTGATTAATGAAGTCGATTGCGGTCGTTGTTCCGCCAAATGCCGCGGCTTTATGACCAGTGTAATGGTCATCAGATGAAACTGTGCCAAACATGGGCAGCTCGAAGTGCGTATGCGGATCCACGCCTCCGGGCAGGATCAAGCCTCCAGTCGCGTCGATTCGCTCCGCGTTTGGGGCGTG
>CAZAWS010000371.1:0-2204 GCA_964488755.1 uncultured Anaerolineaceae bacterium
TGCTCGCAAAAGTGGAAAGCCACGATATGGCAGAAGCCGTAATTGAGCATAAAGCCTCGCTGGGTGTAAACCACAAAGTTTTCTACATTGCAAAGATGAATTAGATGACGCTCGGTTTCCTTCTCGCAAGCGGGGCAATAATAAATTGCCTGCACAGTTGCCCCGAGAAGTGAGTCAAAGAGCGCACCAAGCAATCCTGCCCAATCCAATCGCTTGCCGCGAGAAATCACGTTGTCAATAGCGGCAAGTGAAAAGTTTTCGTGGGCAAGGTGACGGTGTAACATACTGCTATCATACATGAAATTATCGTGGTTTCAGTTAAGAAAACAGGTGGTTAGACGCGCTACTGCTACTAACTGAAAATATGGAAATAAAGAGCAACGCTATCACTGATTTGCTCATACGTCCCCTTTGCTGTCTTAACCATATATAGCATAAATCGAGATGAAGATGAAAATATATGACCTCTAATAAATCGGCAAGCTATTATCTACATCCTCTGCCCACTCATTGATTCCACCTTTGAGATTTCTTAGTTTGCGAAAGCCTGCTCCGAGTAAAATTTCAAGAGCGTATAAAGAGCGGTTTCCTGTGCGGCAAAAAATGACAATTTCTTGGGCGGTATTCAGTTCCGAAAGTCGGCTAGCGAGTTCGCCAAAGGGGATATTTTTCGCGTTGGGTAAGTTTGAAATTTTTTGCTCGTGAGACTCTCGCACATCTAGTAAGAGTGGTGAAGAGTTTTTCATTTCTTCGGCTAAATCCAATGCGTTGATATCCCATTCGCTGGGCATTGAGTCTATATGATGCCCGGGGACGCCACAGAATTCTTCGTAATCAACTAATTCGGTGATAGTTGGGTTTTCTCCACAAACGGGACATTGGGGATTCTTTTTCAGTTTTACATAATCGAAAGACATCTCCAGTGCGTTGTAGAGCATTAATCTGCCAACGAGGGAAGAGCCGATTCCGAGCAACATTTTGATGGCTTCAGTTGCCTGAATGGACCCAATGGTGCCCGGTAAAACGCCCAACACGCCACCCTCAGCGCAGGAAGGAATAAGATGCGGGGGCGGAGGGGTGGGGAAGAGACAACGATAACAAGGTCCTTCTTTGGCATAAAAAACGCTGGCTTGTCCGTCAAATTGATAAATTGACCCGTAGATGTTGGGGATGCCAAGAAAAACAGCCACATCGTTGCTCAAATAGCGTGTAGGGAAATTATCAGAGCCATCAATGATGATGTCATATCCATTGGCAATGCGCATCGCGTTTTCGGCGGTAAAAGGTTCGTTGTAGGTGTCAACTTGGATGTACGGATTCAAGCCTAACATCCGCGTGCGTGCGGAATCCACTTTGAGGGTATCTAGTGTATTTGTGTCGTGGATGATTTGGCGTTGTAGGTTTGAATCATCGACCACGTCATAATCTACCAAGCCGATTCTGCCAATTCCCGCTGCGGCGAGATAAAGGGCAATGGGAGAGCCTAGTCCGCCTGCGCCGATGATGAGTGCGGAGGAGGCTTTGAGCTTTTCTTGCCCTGTCAAGCCCACTTCTGGGATGAGTAGGTGGCGAGAATACCGTATAAATTCTGGGTCTGTGAGCGTTGTCATTTTTTTGCCTATCCCGCCCATAATGGCGGGGATTATTCGTGAAATATCGTTTTGTCGGTGTGTGAGTTCACTGTGAAAAAGTATTTTAACCGCCAAGGGGCAGAATTTGCAAGGAGAAAAATAAGGAAAGAAGGAATTTGTTTTATAGATGCACGCAGGAAAAAGCTTCCTTCCCTATCCCCCAAATATGGGCATGGTGGCATCCTATTCCCCGCGGTTTGCTTGACGAATTCAAGAAACATGGCTCTTTAGAATTTCGAGCTAGCAAGCCATAAAATTATCCACAGATTTCGCAGATTTTTTCTCACTTTTCGTGTAAGTTTGTGTGGCTTCGTGGATTCTTTTTTGAAAATACCTCAAAGTCCCAAAGACCCAGAAACATAAGCCGCGCCGACCGCAAATTAGCTTTTGGGAGGGGAAGGTAGGGCAAACGCACTAAAACTCAGGTGGTTTTAGCTAAAATAGCTTTGGTTTTCTTGTAACATGTGTGCATTTTCTTAAGAAAATCTATTTCAAAAGGGCTTTTTCTAAAAAATATCCGTAAGCGTTCAGGGGTTTCAAAACAGAACGCGGATTTTACGGATTAGACAGATT
>CAZAWS010000372.1:0-2201 GCA_964488755.1 uncultured Anaerolineaceae bacterium
CTGAAGCCGCCTGCTCAATACATGGAAGCCCGCTGGGCTAGGTTCGAGTCGGATTCATCCGACTTTCATGCCCTGAGGCAGGACTTTAGTCCGCCGGAGCTTGGATGGTATTTTTTCCGCAGGATATAAAACTATCTCTGCAAAAAGGTTGCCCAAAAGCGGCGAAGGTATTGTTAATTGGGGTGCCTTTTTATAATGCCAAAGACGAAAATGAATTTAGGCATGGACTTGAAGAAGGTGTATGCCAATGTTTTGTGGGGATAAGGAGTCTCCCAAGATTTATTGGGTGATTTCTCGTCCATCCCCCTCTGTCCTACGGACATTTCCCCCAAGATGGGGGAGAGTAGGTGGGGGGGAAAAACCAATTACCATTTTGTGATAGGGGCGACATAAATGTCGCGTTACGCAAATACCAAATCATTTATGCACAGGTACTTAAAAAAGAGGGAACCTTGTTTTTTTGACAGGTAGGAATGTAGTAGAATAATGACTCTAACTTTTCTGCGCTTCCCCCACTCACAGGTATTAATTTTAAAAAGGGATTCAATATGTCATTTAACGACAAACTCATCAATTTACTAAAAACCGATATTCGCTTCTTAGACGAAGATGAAGAACTTATTATTGCCGCCGTGCAAGACCGCGCCTGGAAAATAGACCACGATCTCGTGCGCCTTTTGCTCTCTGATGCAGAAATTAAAGAGAAATTTTTCGATGAGATCGATGAACATTGGATTTTCAATCTCAACACTTTCATTGACTATATTACGCAAAAGAATTTTCTCAATAATGCCTACACGCGTTATAAAAATAAAATCGGATTAACCATCGGCGGCAAATTCCTTCGCGAGCGCGGCGATGTGGCTCTCGCGTGGCCCTATAAAGATTGTGTTCTTGAAGGGGGACAGACCAAAGAAGAAGAAAAACGCAAAGAGATTTTCTTTAATGAGATTTTGGCAGAAGATGAAATTAGCCGACTTTATGACCCCAAAGTTTTAACCAATTTCAAACGCTACACCGTTGAAGGGGAAAAAGATGTAGAAGAATTCAAACGCGATGAAAAAGGCATCTTGCGCGAAAACCTGATTATCAAAGGCAATAATTTGGTTGCCTTACATTCTCTCAAAGAGCAGTTTCGCGGACAAGTAAAATTGATTTATATTGACCCGCCCTATAATACGGGGAGCGATTCTTTTGGCTATAACGATAGTTTCAATCATTCTTCTTGGCTAACTTTTATGAAAAACAGGTTGGAAGTGGCAAGAGAACTTCTTAGCAAAGATGGCTCAATTTGGATGAATATTGACGATGACGAATCTCATTATTTAAAAGTGCTTGCTGACGGCGTTTTTGGAAGAGAAAACTTTGTTGCGAATGTTATTTGGGAGAAAAAATACTCTCCACAAAATGATGCAAAATGGCTATCTGACAATCATGATCATATTTTAATTTTCGCGAAAAACAAAAAAATTTGGAGACCTAATTTGTTGCCTCGAACTGAGGAAATGAATGAGCGATATAAAAACCCCGACAACGACTCGCGTGGCGTATGGAAATCTGGCGGTCTTGATGCAAAAACTTATTCTTCTGAGTATGATTTTGAAATAACAACTCCATCAGGGAGAGTTGTCAATCCTCCGAAAAGCACTTGCTGGAGAGTCTCAAAAAAACGTTATGATGAATTAGTTGTAGAAAACCGTATTTGGTTTGGTGCTGATGGAAACAGCGTCCCTTCAATAAAACGGTTCTTATCTGATGTTCAGCAAGGAAGAGTGCCTTTAACTATTTGGGGGTATGAAGAAGTTGGGCATAATCAAGAAGCAAAACAAGAAACGAAAAAACTTTTAGGAGATAACATTTTCAACACTCCCAAACCTGAACGTCTCTTGCAACGTGTACTTCATATCGCATCTAATAAAGGCGATATTGTTCTCGATTTCTTCCTCGGCTCAGGCACTACAGCCGCAGTTGCCCATAAAATGGGCAGGCAATATATTGGCGTTGAGCAAATGGATTATATTGAAGAAATTCCCGTTGAACGTCTTAAAAAAGTAATGGATGGGGAGCAAGGTGGCATTTCAAAATCCGTCAATTGGCTCGGCGGCGGTGACTTCATCTACTGCGAACTTATGAAATATAACGAAGCCTTCATAGATAAAATTCAAAGAGCAAAAAACAGTGAAGAGTTATTGAGCATTTGG
>CAZAWS010000373.1:0-2197 GCA_964488755.1 uncultured Anaerolineaceae bacterium
AAAAAGGGTACGCTTTTTGCAGAGACAGTTTTATATCCTGTGGAAAAAACACCAGCCAAGCTCTGGTGCGGACTAGAGTCCTGCCTCAGGGCATGAAAGTCGGATACATCCGGATTCGAATCTGCCCAGCGGGCTTCCATGTATTGGACAGGCGGCTTCAGCCCGTTCATTTGGCGAAGGTATTGCTAAAGAGTGTTACGCATTTTTTATCCTAATTCTGAAACAATCCCATCTCTGCTTCATGCTATAATTTGCCAAACTTTTGCCCTCTAGTATTTACCCTTCAGATTTTACTTATGCCTATTTCTTCCCTCATTCAAATCAAAGGTCTCCGCGATGGTATACTCATCTCTCTTGGCGCGGGTGATTGGGACTATATAGAGGCATTGCTTTTCACACAAATAGATGAGCGTTCAGCTTTTTTTACGGGGGCAAAGCTGGCTCTCGATGTTGGCACTCACGCTTTGCGCGTAGCTGAATTGACTAAGTTGCGAGACCAATTTTCGGAGCGAGATATTTCTCTTTGGGCAGTGGTTAGCGAATCGCCTAAGACGGTAAATACAGCACAGTTGCTGGGGTTAGCCACGCGCATCTCGAAGCAACGCCCAAACGAAATGCCACGTGGAAAAATGGTGGAGAAAAGCAAAGGAGATGGCGCGCTTTGGGTGCAGAAAACATTGCGCTCTGGTACGCGGGTAAGTTATGCTGGCAATGTTGTCGTGATGGGTGATGTAAACCCCGGTGCTGAGATTGTAGCAGGTGGCAATATCCTTGTGTGGGGACGCTTGCGCGGATCCGTTCACGCAGGCGCAGATGTTGATGGTCAGAACTCACCACTAAACGCGGACGTTGTCATCTGCGCGTTAACGATGACTCCGTCTCGGTTACAGATTGCGGCTGAGATTAAAAATCCGGTTGAAGGTGAGAAATCCCAAAAAGCGGTTAAAGTTTTCTATAAAGACGGTAAATTTCATGCAGATGCATGGTAAGGGCTTAGGAAGAGGTAAATTGCCTATTCCTGATGCGAAATTTGAGTGAAGTGTGTTTTGAATGTGTAAGTTATTTGATTCTCATTCCTAAATGTTGATTGCCAAACTAAGAACTAAGTAGGTGAATTTATGAGTGCAAAAATTGTTACTATTACATCGGGGAAAGGCGGCGTAGGTAAAACGACCGCGATTGCGAGCTTGGGTATTGCGTTGGCTTCGTTGGGGCAAAAAGTGGTCTGCATAGATGGCGATATTGGTTTGCGAAATTTAGATGTAATTATGGGCTTAGAAAACCGCATTGTTTATGATATCGTAGATGTGGTAGAGGGACGATGCAGGTTAAGGCAAGCGATGATTCGCGATAAGCGTGTGCCGGGCTTATTTCTGATTCCTGCCGCACAAACAAGGGATAAAAACGCGCTTTCTCCCAGCGATATGATGCGCTTGGGTGATGAATTGCGTGCCGAAGTGGATTGGGTGCTAATTGACTCACCCGCAGGCATTGAGCGCGGCTTCAAAAATTCAATTGCGGCGGCAGACCGCATATTGGTGCTGACTAATCCTGAAATTTCTGCTGTGCGAGATGCCGACCGCGTGATTGGCATTTTAGAAGCCGAAGAAAAAGGTAGTCCCGATTTGATTGTGAACCGTGTCAATTATGAGATGGTGCAAAAAGGCGAGATGCTTTCAACGGAGGATATTCTTGACCTTTTGGCGATAGATTTGATTGGCGTGGTACCGGAAGATAAATCGGTTTTGGTGGCGGCAAATCAGGGGACGCCTGTTTCGCTAAATAAAGACAGTCGAGCGGGGCAAGCCTTTAGAAATATCGCTATGCGACTGACGGGAGAAAATGTCCCCTTTATGGATTTGGAAGAGAAAGGTGGTTTTTGGAATAAATTATCTAAATTAGCAGGAGGGAATTGAGATGAGTTTTTTCAAAAAAGTTTTTGGTAATGAGAAAAAGAGCGCACAGAGTGCAAAAGAGCGTTTGCAACTTGTGCTCACTCACGACCGCACCGATATTACGCCAGCACAATTGGAAGCACTTAAAGATGAGTTAATCGAAGTGATTTCGCGCCATATTTCTATCAACCCGGAAGCAGTAAACATAGATATTGCCCGTGAAGGGCGCGAGCAACGCCTTGTGGCAGATATTCCGATTAAGGCGGCACCGCGGAGGGGAAGGTAGTCAAAGGGGACAAGAG
>CAZAWS010000374.1:0-2192 GCA_964488755.1 uncultured Anaerolineaceae bacterium
CCCTCACCCTGACCTTTCGCTACGCTCAGGTCGTCCCTCTCCCAAAGCGGGAGAGGGGAAATTCTCCCCCATTTTGGGGGAGATGCCCGAAGGGCAGAGGGGGCGGCGTAAAATTAACCAACAATTCTTTAGTGCTCCCTTATTGCTAATAGATGCCTGTTTTGCCTTATAATAGATTAGCATAAGATACGGGACTAATTTTCACCAAAAAAGGAGTAGAAATGTTGCCTCGAGACGGATTAAGTAATTTACCAATGATTGACGGTCAGATTGTAACTATCGAACGCTTTTTGCTAGGAAAACAACCCGAAGACGCAAGAGGAGATTTAACCGCCATTCTTTATGATTTGGCATTGGCGGGCAAAATTATCAGCGCACAAACACGGCGTGCAGGCTTGTTAGACGTATTAGGCTTGGCGGGCAAAGTAAATGTTCAGGGAGAAGATCAACGCAAACTTGACCTTCTTGCAGATGATGTCATTATTCGCCTTACCGATCATACGGGCAGGTTAGCGGCACTTGTAACAGAAGAACAAAAAGAATGGCTACGAATTCCCAAAGAGTATAAAAAAGGCTCTTATGTTTTGGTCTACGACCCCTTAGATGGCTCTTCAAATATAGACACAAATATCAGCATAGGCACTATTTTTGGCATTTACCGAGTAGTAGATGAAAACAATCGTGGCCGCATAGAGGATTGTCTCCAACCTGGGCGGGATTTGGTGGCGGCGGGATATGTTTTGTATGGCACAAGCACGATGTTGGTTTATAGCGCGGGGAAAGGGGTACACAGTTTTACCCTAGAACCATCTTTGGGAGAATTTTTATTATCAGAAGAAAATATGCGTTTTCCTGAAAAACCTGCTTATTATAGTTTCAATCATGCTAGTGGACGGTATTGGACAGAAGAAATGAACCAATATGTTGATTGGTTGAGAAACTCCTATAAACCTACTTTGTCTCATCGTTATATAGGCTCAATGGTTGCAGATTTTCATCGTAATTTGATTCACGGGGGAGTATTTGGTTATCCTGCTGAGGCGAAAAAACCTAATGGAAAAATTCGACTTTTATATGAAGCCGCTCCCTTAGCCTTTTTGGCGGAGCAAGCTGGTGGTTATGCTTCAGACGGAAATCAATCGATATTAGATATAGTCCCCACCGATATTCATCAACGAGTCCCTGTTTTTGTCGGCAACCGAGATCTGGTTGAAATGGCAGAAAAAATGGTATGCGGAAAATAAGGACTAAAAACAGCCACTGATTACACGGATTTCACTGAAAAGAAATAAAAAACTACGAGCAAGTCTTTGGCTTGCTCGTAGTTGACGTTTTTTCTAAATTTCCCGCAAAAAACGCTTCGCTTTTTCTAAAGCCTTAGCACGATGGCTAAGGCGATTTTTCTCCTCTTCGCTCAACTCTGCCATGGTGCGCCCCAACTCAGGGAGATAAAAAATTGGGTCGTAGCCAAATCCGCCAGAGCCGCGTTCTTGGGGGATAATTTCACCTTCACAAACGCCTTCGGTGAAGTAAATTTCCCCATCGGGGTGGGCAATGGCGATGGTGGCACAAAAGCGCGCCTTCCATGGGCGGGGAATAGCCCGCAAGTTCTTTAGCAGAAAAGCACGTCTGTCAGCATCCGTAGCATCGGGATTAGGGGCGTAGCGGGCAGAGTAAAGCCCAGGTTCGCCGTTGAGCGCATCCACCTCTAAGCCTGAGTCATCGCCAAGAGAGAGCGTTCCGCTTGCCTTTGCGTAGGCTTTTGCTTTTAGGGCGGCATTTTCGGCGTAGGTTTTCCCTGTTTCTTCAATTTCGAGATGGATTCCAATATCAGCGGGGGCAATAATTTGGATGGGTAAATCTTGCAAGATGAATTGCATCTCCCGCAACTTTCCTGAATTTTGGCTTGCCAGCAATAACTTTAGCATTTTTCTCCTTTCAACTTGATTGCCCTCAATGCCCATTCAGCGTGAGCGCGGACGAGAGGCTCTATATCATCTTTGGCTTTTTCTAGCACAGGGATTGCCTCTGGGCTGCCCGCGTTGCCCAACGCCACAGCTACGTTACGCAAATATCCGCGTCTTTTGGCGCGCTTGACGGGGTTATTCTTAAATTTTTTATTGAATTCTTGTGGGGTGAGAGCAAGTTCTTTAATTAGGTTGGGGTGAGGGTCTATTTTTCCCTCAAACCTG
>CAZAWS010000375.1:0-2175 GCA_964488755.1 uncultured Anaerolineaceae bacterium
GACATTCGCGTTGAAAGATTAAGGCATAATTTTAATATGGCTGAACGCTTACAAAATAACATCACTCGCTTACTGAATGCTCATAAAATAGCGTACACTGCTTTTGAAACCCCAAAGGAAAAATTGGGCGCAGAAGGCACGGCTGAATTTTTAGCTATTTCTCCTGCTTTGGTTTATAAAACCATTGTCGTAAAGCGCAAAGAAGGAAAACCGATTTTAGCCATCGTCTCAGCAGGTAGCAGCGTGGATTTGAAAGCCCTCGCAAAATTATTAGGTGAAAAGAAAGTCTTTTTGACCACCCAAGCAGATGCAGAAAGATTAACCAAGCTACAGGCGGGTGGCATTTCGCCCCTTGCGCTAATTAACAAAGGTTTTCAGGTGGTACTGGACGATAACGCACAAGCCTATGAGCAAATTCACATCTCTGGTGGTCAGCGGGGACTTAATATCCGCTTGGGCGTGGATGATTTAATTAAGTTAACGAATGCGCGCGTGGGGAAAATTAGAGATGAGTACGAAATAGCCTGTGATAACTTTTTTGCGTGAAAAAGTAAGATAAATCCCCTTTTTTTGTTTAATCTGCTAAGTTTGCTTTAATTTCTTGTTTCCCTAGCCAGCGAAGAAACCGCATGATAGCAGGAAAACTTCCTGTCCAGCCGATTAATTTCCCGAGTATTTCTTGCACAAAACTACTTTCGGGGAGCGGCATAGCAGCAGAAAAGTCAACATCATCGAGCGTTTTTTTCTCTGCGTTAAGGAATTCAATTAATTCAGATTGCTCTGTCTTGTTTAACCACGCGGGCAAATCGGATGTCGCTTTGTAGTCACAGACCAATGCCAAATCGCGGAGCATCTTTTCTTGTTCGGCGGTCATCGTATTTCTGTCGGATGCAAAATAAGCCACATCTGGATCGGTGTGGACAAGCGGTTTTAGCCAGAGTCGATTGACTGTCGTGCGGATTGCGTTACGCGTTCCAGGGATGGCGAAGTTGCTCAGGTATATATCATCGCGGGTGCTGTTCCAATGGGATGCAACATCGGGCCCAATGCGGATGCCGTCACAGAGTCCGAGGGATGGAAGTATCGGCGCGCCGCAAGTGAGCAGGTACGCGTCTCCGAGCGCGTTTCTCATCGCTTCCAACCCTTGACGGTAGGCTTGCTCCCGCGAAATGGGCATTTGCCTGTTCCCGGGCAACGCGCCTGCGTAGAGGAAATCGAGTTTGACGTAATCGTATCCCCATTCTCGAACTTGCATCATTAATGCGGATAGCCAATCTAGCACGTTGGGATTTGTTAAATCTAGTGCATAAAGTGGCTGACCCCAATTAAACCCGGCAGAGACGAGATTCTGTTTCTCGTCACGCAGAAGCCAATCGGGGTGTTGGCGGTACAGCGTTGACGAGGGAACAACGATGAGGGGCGCAAGCCAGATTCCCGGCGTGCGTCCCGTGCGGCGGATTTGCGCGGCGAACCCATCCATGCCAGATGGAAATTTGTCGTTCGGTACCCAGTCTCCGATGGCACGTTGCCAGCCGTCATCCACCTGAAAAATATCAAAAGGAAGGTCGCCAAGCTCGTGGAGAACTTTGCCAAGATTTTGCTCAGTGATATATTCGTAAAAGCTGTACCATGAGCACCAGATTTTGGGAGAAGGCAAGGTACTGGGTGTCTTTAAGACACCCAGTACCTTTACTAGTTCATTAGCATAGGCAGCAAAAACTTCTTCTTGGCTTCCTTCAGCAACGAACCAATCTCCTGCTTCATTTTCGTATTTGCCAACGAGGGTATTTGCTTCGAGAAAAACGTGGGCATCAAGCCCGAGTGCGCCGAGCAGAAAGAATTTCCCGTTTTTCATTTCGACCGCACCGACCCATGAGCCGTGCGGACGTTTTTCATTCACATAACGCGGATCAATTTGCAACGGATGCAAAATTTTCGGCTTTGGCGTTGGGATGCGCTGATTGACATTCTGCCACGTGGTTAATGACCAGCTCTGCCAGCCGTGCCTATAGTAGCGGATAGGGCGAGACGATGCGATAAAGTTGACTTCTTTTTGGCTTTGGACAAATTCTGATTGTGACATGTGCTGATTATCTCCTAATGGCGGTTTTTTGTACATGCTGGGGAGCACTAAAGAATTGTTGGAACTTCCCTCACCCCTTCGATAAACTCAGG
>CAZAWS010000376.1:0-2164 GCA_964488755.1 uncultured Anaerolineaceae bacterium
GTAAATCGTGGGTGGAGACGAGCATGGTGATGGGTAACTCGCGGAGCAAGTCAATTTTAGCCACTACCTACAATCTTAAGTCTAATGTCTGAAGTCTAAATTTTAGGTACAATAGGCGCATGAAAAAAACAATCGGACTTTCTCTACTTTTAGCACTTATCTTTCTAAACACAGCTTGCCAAGCAGAAGTGACAGAAGCAGCTACGGCGACTACGATTCCCACATCTACGCCTGTGGCTTTTGTGACGGCTACTTTGCCAGTAACGAATACGCCTCAAGCCTCTGCGACTGCGTCACTCGCGCCCTCTGCTACGCCAATCCCGCCTGTTATTGGGAAAACGATTTCACAAGTGTATGTACGCGACACCCCATCTAAGGGAGGGGAGCAAGTGGGCACAATTGAAATTTTTGCCGAAGTTGAAATTGTGGGCACAGACCCTTCTAAAAAATGGTGGCTAATCCTTTTCTCTGAAAGCCCCACAGGAAAAGGGTGGATTGCGGCAGAATTTGTGCAGGTAAAAGAGGCTTCGAGTGTGCCGGTGGTGAGCGTGGAGTCTACAAACGCACCCCAAGCCTCCATAACGGAAGCAAGTCTAGGCACGGGCGAGGCGGTTGCTACACCTACATCTACGCCTACGCTTTTGTTGGCTATTGCCCCAGCCGATGGCGATTCCGCGGAGAATCCCGCTATCATCCACACGCTTTCAAAAGTCGATTTGCCATATTTTGAGTATAGTAGCGAACTTTCTGCGCCAGAGGGAGACGGTGAAGATTGGGTGCAGTTTTCATTGGCGGGCGATGCTGGGCAGGAGAGAATTGTTGCGGTTGTTGTGGATAATACGGGGAGCGGTCGGTTGAATTTAGAGTTGATGCAAAATGGCGTTCTTTTGCAAAGTTGGGAAAAGTTAGATTTTTCACGCCATCAATTGCAGTTATATTTATATGTAGGTGCGCCCTATACTTTGCATTTTTTCCCCGCTTCTAGAGAAATGCCTACATATAATTCTTATAAGGTGAGTGTGCAATTGACAAAATGAGCATTAGGGGCACTAAGGCGTCCACTGAAAAAGGATGAGCGCAAAGAGATAAGGTTTGCCCTCAACATACTCAATGCCTACCAGCCAAGAACGCCAATCCATATTGGCATATTCTTCTGTGCCGGGCTTGAAAACCTGATAATAATTGATGTTCGTATATTCGTAGGGCCACGGTTCGGGCGCAAAGGTTTCGGCTGTATCAGCGTTGTTGCAATATAGCACATAATTTGCGCCAAAAACTTCTTTTAACATGGGCAGGGGGATTTCGCTAAAAGTGCCAATTTTCTCATTGCCACTGCCCGGCTCATGCCCCCAATTAACGGTATATTCGCTAGAAAATGCCCACTTTGCCTCCTCCCGCGTATAATTTGCGAGCGTGCCATAGCGATAATAACGAAGGTCGAGACCGTGCGCTGGGCTAACCAGCGAAGCAAAAAGTGCCTCGTCATCATTTTCTAGGGCGAATTTTAGGTCATCTAGCAATAACTGGACGCGTGAATCCAAGCAAAAATCTGCGGGAGGGATGTACTCCGTAAGGTAGTGCGCGTGTACCCAACTTGCTTCCGTTGTGGACGTTTGAATCTCAGCCCAAAGCACCTCAGCTTTATCCTTCTCCTGACCCATGCGTGGGATTTGAATAGCAGTCGCAGGGATAGTTTCTACGACCGCGCTCTCTTCATTGGGGTCAAGGTGTGCGTTAAGAAATTGTCCCTCGCTCACCAAAATCACAGCCATATTATCTGAACTTATTTGTGTGGGGATGGGGGTAGCAGGCACCAATGTAGGCGTGGGTTCTTCTTTGCCTATAGCCGAACAGCCTATTAACAACCATGTAAAAAAGAAAAGGGGGAGATTGCGGAAATTAGGCATTTGATGCTCCGTTTGAAATAGCTTTGACTATGGTATATTGTAATTGCTCAAAATTATGGTGGTAGAACTGTATTGCATCTGCATTTGGATGCGGTGCAACACATCTGTCAGATGCAATGCACCACTAACATTTTGAGCAATTACGGGATATTTTAACATATTTCTTATCGGGACAAATCTGTGAAATTTGATTGGAATTCTGTGGGAGCACTAAAAGGTTGTTGGAACTTCCCTCACCCCTTCGATAAACTCAGGAC
>CAZAWS010000377.1:0-2156 GCA_964488755.1 uncultured Anaerolineaceae bacterium
TTCTCCAACTCTTCTATTCTTTCATCAGAAACCCCTATACTTCGCAAAAGTAAAGTTCGCAAAGCGGGCGTGGCGCGATCGGGATCAGGGCTACCTGTATAAACCCAACGCAAAACAACTTCATTCAACGCCCCCATCCAAGCACGTGCGGTAACTTCAATGTCGATTTCCGAGATGCTCCCATCTGCGATCGCTTGGGCGAGGTACTCTTCAATAATTCCCGCAAAGCGGTCATTAATTTCGCGTCGTTTTGTTTCAAAAGTTTCACCAAGACCCACCGCCTGAACAAGAGCTATCTTCGCCAATGCACGATGCTGACCAAAAGTTTCCATACAAATTCTAATCGCCGCGTCTACACGCTTTAATCCATGCTCCTCTTTTTCAATGGCTACGCGCAAGCGGTCTTCAAGCAATTTGGTAAACTTGTCAATGAGAGCAAAGAAAATATAATTCTTACTCGGAAAATGATGATAAACACCACCCTTCGATGTCTGCGAAGCGGTCACGATTTCATCCATCCGCGCATCATGATACCCCTTGTCAGCAAAGACATCGGTTGCGGCGGAGAGAATTCGAGAGCGGGTTTCGTCAGATAGTGTTGTCATTTTTTCATCAGACCGACTGGTCGGTCTGCTACGGTGCGAAATAATACCATAAGGAAAAATTAGGCGCAAGGATTTCTTTGAGGTAAAATTAGGGCGTTAAATTCATTAAACCACAGGAGCAACTCCCCCCCCATGAAAATAATAGATTTACGCTCAGACACAGTCACACTCCCCACCCCCGCCATGCGCGAAGCGATGGCAAAAGCCAAGGTTGGAGACGACGTTTACGGCGAAGACCCCACCGTTAATCAGCTTCAAGAAATCTCAGCAGAGATGCTCGGTAAAGAGGCGGGTCTGTTTATTCCCTCTGGCACAATGGGCAATCTCATTGCCGTTCTCTCCCATTGCGGGCGCGGAGACGAGATTATTTTAGGCAATCAGGCGCATATTTTTCTCCACGAAGCGGGTGGCATCTCCGCACTCGGCGGCGTTCATTCGAACCAAATTCCAAATCAAACGGATGGCACGCTCGCACTCAATGATATTAAAAATGCCATACGGTTGGATGACATACACGCGCCCATCACAAAATTGATTGCCTTAGAAAACACCCAAAATAGCTGCGGAGGGATTACGCTCTCACAGAATTATATTGACCAAGTCGGGGATTTGGCAAAAGAGCGCGGGCTTAGCCTGCATCTGGACGGCGCGCGTATATTCAACGCCGCGGCGGACTCAACATCTACTGCTAAAGAACTTGCTTCCCCCTTCGATTCTGTAACATTTTGCCTGAGCAAGGGGCTTTGTGCCCCCGTTGGCTCTGTTCTCTGCGGCTCAAATGAATTCATTGCCAAAGCGCATCGAATCCGCAAACAATTGGGTGGCGGGATGCGTCAAGCCGGAATTTTGGCATCTGCTGGCATTATCGCACTCGAGGAAATGATAACGCGTTTGGGAGAAGACCACGCTCGGGCGCGCACGCTAGCCGAAGGACTCGCGGGCGTTTCGGGGTTAATCCTAGACGAAGGAACGCCGCATACCAATATGATTTTCATGAGTTTAGCGGAGCATATCGAGTCTCCCGCCGAAAAAATTATCGCACATCTGCACAAAGCGCACGGCGTTCGCATCGGCATGACGGGTGCGCGTAGCTTCCGCTTAGTTTTGCATTATTGGATTGACGATGAGGATGTGAAGCAAGTCATTGACGCTTTTGAGGAACTTCTTGGGTAATCAGGAGAACCGCCAAGACGCGGAGTTCTCAGAAAAAAACAACTCAACGGCGGCGAAAATGCCCTGAATGCGTAAAATTTGAAACATAAGATTCAAAAAAGGCTGGCTTTTGATAAAGCCAGCCTTTTTCATTTTTTTCTTTTAGGAACCAAGTTGCATAATTTTATGCACCAAATCATCCACATTAAAAGATAGAATTTGTCAAAAAAATCATAAAAATCATTCTCAGAAATAAATCTAGCGACGTGACACTTTTGTTTTTGCAGGTGGGTGAGTAGCTCCGAATGCTTTTTCGGAGCGTATCGAAGCCACGAAAAAGCCGATTTCATACCAATTCTTGGTTTCGATACGGCGAAAAGCATCGCCTACACTTCGGCT
>CAZAWS010000378.1:0-2150 GCA_964488755.1 uncultured Anaerolineaceae bacterium
TCATAAACCGCCGCTGGGGACAGCGGCTAGAGCAGAGGGGTGTGACCAATTACAATTAAAAACACACCTATCAAGATTCTTTTTTAACACTACTGAAAACGAAAATTCCTAAGCCGCTTGCCGCACCTTTTCATCTGCGGCACGTTTTGCCATCTTGTCGCGAAGCGAACTAATATCACCATCAATAAAAAACATAGTTCCAAAATAAAAGAGGAAACTTAAACCCCAAGCAATAATCGAAACATAGAGAATTGCATTGTGCATAGAACTTGCATCGGCAATAATACCTGCGAGTAAGGGAGCCAATGCCGCACCACCATTTTCGATAAAATACTCCACCGATTGCGCCGTGCTACGCACTTCTGGCGGCGTGACATCGTAAACGGTAGAAATAACATTGGGAGCAGAAAAGGGCATAAAAAGAGCCGAGATTGCCATAAAGATAAAGAAAGTCATACGCGATTCGATGGGCGTATTAAGGGCAAGGGAAAGAAAAACTGCCCCCATAATTACACCTAAACTAGAGACAATCACACGCCCTTTGAGAGTATGCTTGAAAAGCCAATCGCCTAACGCACCGCCAACAAAATAGCCACCGGCTAAAATTATGATAATAGGTGCCATCGTTGTCAAAACGCTCATCTCGTCATAACCGCGCTCTTTGGAAAGATAATCGAAAAAGAAATAGGTAATTACATTCCACGGAAAAACGCCAGCAAACCCTTGCAATAAAACAAACCACATTGTTTTCTTCTTAAAAACTTCTTTTGCTGCATCCCACGAGAAATTGAATTGTCCAATCTCCTCCATGCCATCAAACTCTGGTTCTGATTGTCCGCGCGGCACTTCTTTGACCTTAAAATAAATAACAACCGACAAAACAAGTCCTAACGAACCAGTAATATAGAAAATCGTCCGCCAGCCAATTGCTGGGGCGAGCATGAGCGCGAGCACCATCCCTATCAAATAACCAATTGGTTGGCTCACCTGCAAAATGCCATAAACTTTACTGCGTTCAGTTGGGCTGAAATAATCGGCAACTAGGCTGTAAAGTCCGGGGTACGATGAATCGTCAATGCCGGTTGAGGCACGCGTCGCAACGAAGGGGATATAGCTCTTCACGATGGCACTCAACCACGTTGTTACGCCCCAGATAAGAGATGCGAACGCAAGCAATTTGGCACGCGCGTAGCGGTCGTATAAATATCCCCAAATTGGGTACAAAATTGTGCTCACAATTAATGCCCCTGAGATTATTAATCCAAATTGGGTATTGGTGATGCCAAACTCTTCGCTGATGGGTCCTTTTAAAGGTCCTATCAACAATTTATCTGTTTGGTGCAATAACATAAAGGCAAAGAAAATCCCCACAACTTTCCAGCGGTATCGTTTTTCTTTTTTCATAATAGCTCCTAAAAATCTTCCTGCTCAGCAAAGTATAGCCCCAAGCCACCTTTTTGCGGCGGCATTTCGTAAACAAAAATCAATTGCATATCATCAAAAATTTTGGGCTTCCATTCAAGAAAATCGGCAGAAAGAGCAACCACTCTCGCCCCCGCTTTCAACTCTTTTTCTAATTTTTCTTGCAGAGGAATTGCCTGATCTACTCTTAAATAAACAAAGACAACATCGGCATCAGATAAATCGGATTGATAGAAATTCTCGCGGCGCGCGTGAATTTGGGCTTGCTTGCCGCCAAAAAAGATTCGTGCCTTAATAAACATTGCCTGCAAAAAAGCCCGCTCAATGCCAACTGCGCGTACCCCAAACTCTTCTTCTGCTATGAACAAAACACGCCCATCCCCCGCGCCTAAATCGTAGAGCAATTCATTAGGCTTTAATTCGACCATCTCTAAGGCTTTGCGGATGCGGTCTTTTTCGGTAGGAATCCACGTTGAGCCATAAAAAACGGGAATAATTGTCCATAGTCCATAAAAGAGAGAGAGAATGGCGGCAATATAGAGAAGGGCAAAAAAGAGTTGAGCCATAGTTTTTTATCTCGTTTCTTTTGTAGCAATTACTTTGGCGGTTACTAGCATGACAGTTTGCTAAAAAGAGCGTCCGTTGGTTGAGTAGGCGGTGCTTTTCGCCGTATCGAAACCAACATTTACTTAGAAAGTGCCTATTTGTGGTTTAGATACACCCCGAAA
>CAZAWS010000379.1:0-2143 GCA_964488755.1 uncultured Anaerolineaceae bacterium
GGGTGAGGGAAGTTCCAACAACCTTTTAGTGCTCCCCTAAAAAAAATCCCTCAAATAAAATCTAAAATGTGGGTTAGAATGGGAGAAATTTTCTACCTAACCTTCATCACCATTTTTTATAGGAGCACCTCATGCAAGAAAACAAATCATCTGGCGCAAAAACTGTTTGGATTATTGTTGGCATCGCTATCGCCTTACTTTGTTGCTGTCTCATACTCTCTTTTGCCGGCACATATTGGCTCTACAAAAACGGCGATGAGATTGTAGCCAACATTGAAGGAAATCTTGATATTTCTGATTTCGCCACCGCCGTTCCTACCGAACCAATTGTGGTAGAACGTCCCCCAGCAAAAGAAGTACCGGGAGATACGCTTAGCACCCTAGAAAACACCCTTGTTCCTGCCAATAATTTGCCCGAAATATCTTGTCGGCTTAAGGGGGTTTGTGATATTCCCCTCACGCTAAAAGAACACGAACCCCCACGTGCCATTGGTGATACAGACATTTTTTGGGCAACAGATGTTGGCACCAATGAAAATTTTGAAGTCGATGCCACGCTTCAATATGTAACAGAGCATTCATATTTTTGGGTGCAAGACGGTGTCTCTTTCAAAGAAGATGAAATGATAGAGCTTATGGAAACCTTTGAAAATAAAATCTATCCCACCACCCGCGCCTTCTTTGGCTCAGAATGGTCGCCCGGTGTAGATGAAGACGAGCATATTTATATTCTCTATGCACGTGGCATTGGCTCTAGCATTGCGGGCTATTATTCATCTGCCGATGAATACCACCCTCTTGCGCATGAGTATTCAAATTCTCATGAAATGTTCCTTTTCAACGCCGACAACACTTACCTTAGCGAAGATTTCACCTACGGTGTACTCACCCACGAATTCCAACACATGATTCACTGGAATCAGGACCGCAACGAATCGACTTGGCTCAACGAAGGCTTCTCAGAACTCGCCACTTTTCTTGCCGACTATAACCCCGGCGGTTTTGATTATGTTTACACCAACAACCCCGATTTACAACTCAACGACTGGCCCAACGACCAAAACGCCACCACTCCGCATTATGGTGCGGCGTTCATGTTCACCACCTATTATCTCGACCGCTTCGGCGAAGAAGCTACCCAAGCCCTCGCTGGCAACCCCTACAACGGCATGGATAGTGTAGACCGCGCTCTCAACGACATTGACGCTACCGATTCGCTTACGGGCGATGCCATTGGCGCAGATGCCCTCGTTATAGACTGGCTCATAACCAATTATCTCAAAGATGAAAGCGTTGGCGATGGTCGCTACACCTACCACAACTATCCCTCTGCTCCTCAACCCAGTGCCACTGAAAACATTTCTACTTGCCCCACAGCGGCACAAGATTATAGCGTCCATCAATACGGTGGCGATTATCTTAAAATTGACTGCGAAGGCGATTATATAATTCATTTTGATGGGGCGACTCAAACAGGATTACTGCCCGTAGACGCGTTTTCTGGCGACTACGCTTTTTGGACCAACAAAGGCGACGAATCGGACATGACCCTAACGCGAGATTTCGACTTTAGCGCGGTGACGGGAGAGATTCTTTTGTCTTTCCAAACTTGGTACGATATCGAAACAGATTACGATTATGTCTATCTTGAAGTCTCTGAAGACGGCGTACATTGGGACATCATCACCACCCCGCTCGGCACCGATGAAGACCCCTCTGGCAACTCTTATGGCTGGGCATTTAACGGCGTTACGGATGGATGGGTGCAAGAAAATGTTGATCTCAGCGCATACGCCGGGAAGCAGGTGCAAGTTCGCTTCGAGTACGTCACAGACGCAGCCGTCAACGGCGAGGGAATGCTCATAGACGATATCCGCATTGACGCTGTAGACTACTTCTCAGACTTTGAATCCGATAATGGCGGCTGGGAAGCAGATGGATATGCCCGCATTCAAAATATCCTCCCACAAAGTTTCCAAGTTGCTTTGATTTTGAAAGGTAATGAAACGACAGTAGAAATCATCCAACTCACGGATGAGCAGACAGCCGAAATCCCCGTCTCATTGGGCGATGAATACGATGAAGCCATTTTGGTCGTAACAGGCACAACCCGCTTCACACGCGAGTTGGCAAATTATTCGAT
>CAZAWS010000380.1:0-2140 GCA_964488755.1 uncultured Anaerolineaceae bacterium
AAAGATGACAAAAATATATAAATTTTCTGGAAAAATACAGCAAAAGCATTGAAAATTCGCGTCATTCGCTCATTTGCGTATAGCGTAGCGGCATTAGCGTTGAAAGCTTTTAATATGGCTGAACGCTTACATCTTTTTCACTACCAAAACACACCCAATCATCACCTTAAAAGGTGATTTTCGGCAAAGCCGTAAATTTAACTTTCGGAGTATAATAGGTAAAAAAATGAAACAAGGAGAATCCCCTTGACAGACCCACGTGTACAGAAATTTGCAGAAATTTTAGTCAACCACTCCGCTCGCATCGTTAAAAACGATCGCGTTCTCATTGAAGCAACGGAAGCGGCTAGACCGCTCATAGACGAACTCTATAAAGAAATTCTAAAAAAGGGGGCTTATCCCATTCCCGCAATTTGGAATTTCGCTTCTCAAGATGCCCTTTATTATAAATACGCATCAGATGAACAACTCGATTTTGTGCCCCCCCTGTACAAAATCGCGTATGAGCAATTTGAGTCGCGCATTCGCGTTCACTCGGCAACAAATACTCGCGCACTTAGTGGCGTAGACCTAAACAAACTACAACGTCGCGGCAAAGCTCTTGGAGAAATTACCGCCACACAAATGAAACGCGGTGGCGCAGGCGAGTTTAAATGGGTAACAACCCTCTTCCCCACCAAAGCCTACGCACAAGATGCCGATATGAGTCTCGAAGATTACGAAGATTTTGTTTACAGTGCTTGCCACGCCGACGAAGAAGACCCAATCGCCTTTTGGAATAAAGTCAAAGAAGAGCAACAAGTCGCCATAGACAATATCCAAGGGCGCAATCAAGTCATCTTAAAAGGACCCAACGTAGATTTATCGCTCTCCATCAAAAACCGTATCTTCCTCAATTCGGCTGGTGTCTTCAATATGCCCGATGGTGAAATTTATACAGGTCCCGTTGAAGATTCAGTCAATGGTTGGGTCAAATTCACCTATCCCGCCATTTATAACGGCGTTGCAGTCGAGGGCGCAGAGCTAACCTTTAGCAACGGCAAAGTCACCTCTGCCAAAGCGGATAAAAACCAAGATTTCCTTCTAAAAATGCTTGAAACAGACGCTGGCTCTCGCTATTTGGGCGAGTTTGCCATCGGCACCAACTTTGGCATCGACCAATTTACCGGTCAAATTCTATTCGATGAGAAAATCGGCGGCTCCTTCCACATGGCATTGGGTGCGAGCTATCCCGAAACTGGTGGCAAAAATAAAAGTGCCATCCACTGGGATATGATTTGCGATATGCGTGACGATTCTGAGATTTTGGTAGATGGGGAACTTTATTATAAGAACGGCGAATTTGCGTTCTAAAATCTGTTCGAAGGTTTAAATGTTAAAAGGTTGGAAGGTTAAAAACTTTCCAACCTTTTTTATTTGGGATGAAGAACCGCGACGCGCGTGACTTTGGGCTTGAGTGCCCTTAATAAGCTTTAGGTTTTGGGAAAAACAAATCCTTGTCAAAATCTCTGCGACATAAATGTCGCGTTACGCCCGCCAAAAACCCCGCCTGACAGGGCGCACATCTTCTGAGGTGATGAAAGCGTCTTCGTCTGCTTCACGAGCAATTTTCTCAACTAAAGAAGCGCGTTTACGCCGCACGTTGCAACTGAGCATACTCACCATCCCATCTTTGCCGCGGGCGGAGATTTCGGTTACAGCAAAGCCTTCATTGCGAAGTTTTTCAGCTAAAACTGCCCCCCGGCGAGAAGAAGTGATTTGTAAATGAGTATAGCCGATTGCCATTTTTCCTTCTAGCCACATCCCTACCACACCGCCAGTTGCAAATCCTGCCGCGTAGGCAATGATATTTAGAAAATTATCAAGACTACTCAAAACGGAAGTAATTGCAATCACAAAAACGATTGATTGGACAAATCCCATCAGCCAAGTTGCTAATTTATTACCGCGCAGACTAACCAAAATCCGCACAGTACCGAGCGTCATATCTATTACGCGCAAAGAGAAAATTGTGAGGGCAAATGCCCAAGCGGGGAGAGTTAAAAGGAGTTCTTGCATTCTATTTTCCTTAAAGTCTTAAACACAAAGGGCACAAAGTTTCACGAAGAAAACTTTTGTGCCCGTCGTGATTAGTATAAAT
>CAZAWS010000381.1:0-2126 GCA_964488755.1 uncultured Anaerolineaceae bacterium
TTATCCATCACGCTAGAAGACCGCGATCTGCGTTTCATTTGCCAACTGAGAAGTGATTTTTCATAAACTTTACGCATCAAGAGAAATGCGATCACAGATATAATCGCGCCAATAATGCCTAAAGCCAAATAAATCGCTGAATAAATTTCACGAGAAATCTCCGCAGAAACGCCCCAAGAAATGATGCCAAAAGCTAATAATGATGCTAGAATAGTGCCTAGTGAAGGGAGATAATTGTCAATAAAAATGCTCACTCGTCCCCGTTTTTCATCGGGTACGAGAGCTTGATAGGCTTTTCGGTTAGATTGGTCTACTGTATCTAAAGTAATCCTTGTTAAACCCTGCGCAGGCGCACTTCCCCACACACCGGGGATAAAGAAACTTAAAATTGAGCTAATCAGCATTGAAAAAGGTAAAAATGAGAAACTATCTTTAATACCAACTTTTTGAATAATTTTTCCTGAAAAAAATTGTATCAAGACTGAGATAATGGCAATAGCTAAACTATATAGCGCAAAGAAATGTTGAAAATCATCCCCAAAATGCAAACTTGCGTCCGATAAAGTATCGTAAAGAAGGATGGTAAGTGTGATACCCGCCGAGAACATGATTAGTGACAAATAACGAAATGCAGGCATGGCTTTGATAAAGTCCCAGCCACCGGAGAAAATTTCGCCAATAGAATCGCTTTTTTTCTTTACCAAGCGTACTTGAACTTTTCTGAACCCAAAATAGAGAATGCCAAAAGCCAAAAGAAAGGTAAAGGCATTGGCGTAGAGTAAGCGAGGTGCGCCAAAAGAAAAAGTTGCATCTAGTTGGGCAATTAGTAATCCCGCAATGGTGCCTAAAAAGGCAAAACTACCAATAATAGGCAATAAACGCCGCCCTTGTGCGGGGCTGTATAAATCGTTCACTAACGCCCAAAAAACGAGTGGAAAAACCAGCCATTGTTGGTCAGTGAGCAAATATAAAAGCGTATAACTAATTTCTAATGGGAAGCCTTTTAGCATAAAACTGAGTGGCAAAATTGCGTAAATTGCGCTCAATAATAAAATAATGCCCCCCAATAATTTCACACGCGGATATTTATCTATGATCAAAGATTGTGCGCCAGTCGTCAAAATTAGCAGCGCCATATCGCCTGCCCAAACCAGCAAAATATAATAATCTTTTACTTCGCTCAAAAAGCCGCTCACTGAAACGACTTTTGTGATTCCCATAGCGGCATAATTGATGAATAAAATTGCGCCTAAAACTAGCACTAAGCCCTGTTCGCCAGATTTTATTTTGAAGACGCGTTCAGTGAATTTGCTCATGTTTTTAGACACTTTAACCACCAAGGCGCAGAGTGCGCAGAGAAAAAATAAGAAAAACAAAGAAAGAGCTTTAAAATCTTAAAAACTTGGCGTTCTTTGCGGCTTGGCGGTTTTTTTTCTGAAATTACCAACGCTCGTAACGCACCAACTCATCTAGTGATTTGCGTATTTTCGGTTTTGGCGCGTCATTGGGGTAGCCAAGCGGCGTCATCACAATTGGGTCAACGCCTTCGGGGAGATTGAGAATTTCGCGGGTAGCGTCTGCATAAAAAGCGGCAATCCAGCAAGTGCCTAGCCCTAAATTTGCAGATGCTAAAACGATATGATCCATCACAATTGCCACATCTACAACGCCGTAATTTTCATTATCTTTCCGTGTCCACGCCTTTGAAGGTAGCCCGCACGCCACCAAAATTATGGGGGCTTGCACGAACCAATCGCGGTTATAAATGCGGCGCAATTCTTCTTTTCTGCCTTCCGTGTGTACCACAATTATTTGAAAGGCTTGCCGATTTGCGGCTGTGGGTGCCAAGCGCGCCGCTTCGAGAATTTCTGCTAATTTTTCATCTTCAACGGGGTCAGGTTTATACGCACGCACGCTGTAACGTTCTTGGATTAGTTTCGTAAATTCCATTTGGGGGATTTCCTTTTTGGGGAGCAGAGCTGACAGGTTTTTAAAACCTGTCAGCTCTTTATATTGATGGGATGAAGAGCCGATACGCGCGTGATTTTGGCTTGAGTGCCGTTTATCAGCTACTTAGGAAGGAGAATTAAATAACTTATACATTTGAAGCATACTTCACTCAAATT
>CAZAWS010000382.1:0-2120 GCA_964488755.1 uncultured Anaerolineaceae bacterium
GCATGGGGGGGATTATAACCGTTTTTGAGTTATGTTGTTTTGATAGTTCAATTATGAAATAAGGCAATATGTGAAGGTCGTTGAAGCAGGTTATATTGTGCGAGTTTTAGACGATGGATGGTACTTTCTGTTTTAGGCGGTGATTTTACTTATCGGCTCTGTTAAGCCTCTGTCTCTTTTCTGCACTCACGCTAAATGCGCCGCACTCAAGCCCAAAACTTGTACTGAGCCAAGTCGAAGTACGCGCGTCCCGCTTTCTTCACATCCGAAGAGGCGGTATAATAGCTTGCATCCTAAAGAAAGAGGAGAAACTCTATGCGGCAATCCATTCTCAGCGAAAAAGAAGCTGAATTTTTGCGAAAAGAAAAAGAAACCCTTGCTGATATGCAAGTTGCTTTATCTAATTTAGCCTTGCCGCGCGAGGCTTTAGATAAATTGAAAAAGGCGATATTACAATTAGATGAACTTTTTCTGATAGTGGTCGCGGGGGAGTTCAACGCAGGGAAAAGTGCCTTACTAAACGCACTTTTAGGAGAAAAGGTCTTGCTTGAGGGTGCCACGCCCACCACCTCACGGGTGACTTTGGTGAAGTGGGGCGAAAAAGCCGAAGAAAAAGTACACGACGAAGGCTTTGCGGTTTACACCCACCCTTTGCCAATTTTGAAAGAGTTGAATATCGTAGATACGCCCGGCACCAACGCCGTAATTCGCCAGCATGAGCGTTTGACAGATGAATTTGTGCCGCGTAGCGATTTGGTTCTCTTCGCCACTTCGGCAGATCGCCCAATGACAGAGAGCGAGCGTCAGTTTTTAGAGAGAATTTTGACTTGGGGTAAAAAAGTTGTTTTCGTTTTGAATAAAATTGACATTTTTGACGATGAAGAATCCCTGAAAGAAGTGCAAGATTTTGTTATCAAGCACGCTACCAATTTATTGGGCGATAAAGTGGAGCTTTTCTCTGTTTCTGCTAAATTAGCCCAGCGCGCTGCTGTAGAAAGCGACTCTGCTGAAAAGGACAGATTGCGCATAGCCAGCAATATAGGCACGCTAGAAAATTATATCAACGCCACGCTAGATGATAGTACACAACTGAAATTGAAACTCAATAACCCTCTTGGCGTAGCAGAAAACCTGATCGCTCAGGCAGAGAATGTCAACATAGCGAAAAATGAAGTTTTGAAAGACGACAAAGACACAGTTCAGGCTTTAGAGACCACCATAACCGCGTATGAACGAGAGCTTAAGGCAGAACTAGAGCCACGCCTTGCCGAAGTAGAAAATGTTTTATACAGATTAGAAAATAGGGGAATAGATTTTTTCGACACAAAACTGCGCCTAACCAATATCCAAGAGCTAATGCGTGGCGAGAAAATTCGCGCCGAATTTGAGCGCGATGTTATGGCAGATATGCCTCAAGAAATCGAAGATAAAGTGCAGCGTCTTATTGATTGGTTAGTGCAAAAAGATTTGCACGAATGGCAAGAAATTATGGGCTATTTGCAAAGGCGGCAGGCGGAGAATATAGAGCATTTGGTGGGCGAGGCGCATATCCCGCAGGATACACGCCGCCGTGAGTTACTCGATACCGTTGGCAGAAGTGCCCAGAGCATCGTAGAGACTTATGACCTCAATCAAGAAGCAAGCGAGTTAGCAAAAAGTGTCGAGGCGGCAGTTGCACAAACAGCAATGCTTGAGGCGGGTGCGGTGGGCTTAGGTGCGTTGGTCGCAGTTGCCATTGCATCTGCCGCGCTCGATATTACCGGCACGCTTGCGGCTGGCACAATGGCAATTTTAGGACTTTTTGTCATTCCTTATAAGCGCAAACAAGCAAAAGAAGATTTTCAAGAAAAAATGACTACCCTGCGTGACAAATTGCTCACCACCCTCACCGCCCAATTTAGCAAGGAATCAGAGAACGCCGTAGCACGCATCAAAAAAGGTGTCACGCCTTATACCCGCTATATTCGCTCCGAAATGGAAAGAATGGAAGAGACCGAAAAAACCCTGAAAGATTTACGGGATTCACTCTCAGCCCTGCGAGCGCAAAGTGAAATAGCCCTGCGCTAATTTTGACAGATGGATAAATGCCCCGCAACGCGCGTGACCTAAACTTGAGTGCC
>CAZAWS010000383.1:0-2119 GCA_964488755.1 uncultured Anaerolineaceae bacterium
CGAAAGGTAAGAAAAATATAAACAATGACTTTAAATAGAAAAATCCCGAAAGGTTGCTAACCTTTCGGGATTTTTCTGTAGCTAAAAAGATAGGATTTTATGGAAGTTTAGCTGGGTCAACATTAAATGTTTCCAATATGTGCCATGCGTCTTCGTAATTTGTATCATCTGGATCAACTTGAATTTGTACTAAAATCAGATAAGAAGATGAATTAATGATGGGACGAGCAGCTAATACCCAAGATTCTGTTCCAGGGGCGCATTGCCATCCATCAATTTTGCCTTCAAAGACAGGATCTGTATATTCATAGCGTCCATTATAGTCACACTCGCTGTACCAAGTATCTTTGACAGCATCCAATAATTGAATATAACCGCCAATACTTCCCCAGTCTTTTGACGCAGCAAAATCTACTCCAGGAACATTATAGTAATCTGAAAAACCTTCTAGATCCGCAGAAAGAAGAATGTTCGCAGCTTGGAAAGATATATTTCCCCATTCAGATTCCCATATATTGCCACTAGATTCTTCCCAAGAAGAGGGAACCTCAATAGATAATGCTCCAGTGCCATCTTCCCAAGCTTGATAGGGCTGGTTTTGCTCTGGTGCTGTTGTGGGGGCAGGAATGGCTACGGTTGGCGGTGGGATAGGGGATGCAACTTCGGCAACAGGTGTTGGTTCTTCAGCAACAGGCGCGGCGGGTTCGCTAGGGGCGTCTGATGTTCCCGCATTGCAAGCTAAGCCAACAATAAGGATAAATGCGATTAAGAACAGAAAGGGTTTTGCCAAGTTATATTTCATTTTTCTTCTCCAAATTGGGGTAAGTTGAATAGTGCAGTCAGTATAGCAAAAACTTATAAACAAAACAAGCTATTATTGGTCTGATTAAGGGGATATGGGCTGGGTTGTCTCTCTGCAGGATATTGCACACATCGGCAGGTTCAGTGTATTTCGATTGCCGCGACCTACGCGTTTTGGGCTGGGGTGCTGAGACCAAGCTGGGCGCGCGGCAGAAACGGAATCGTGTTTACGCCAGAGAGATGCTGGTTGAGGGCAATCCACTTAAGGTCACGCGCGTTCCGATTTCTCCATCCCAAACCACACTCTTACACGAGGATTTGGCGCAATAAAAAACTCGTGGATGAAGATGGGTCCCAATACGCCCGCGAGATAGGCAAGGATAATCGTTAAGTCGGTTTGCCCAATATAGGGGGTAAGTTTATTGTTGACCATTTCTTGAATGGGTACATGAAAGACAAGGATGCTGAGCGTTAGACTGCCCACATAAGAAAGCGTGCGTGTTAACCAGCTAAAATGCTCTTCAATTTGTTTAGAAAGGGTGAGAATAAAGATGATGCCCGCAATGGCTTCGATGGTGTTGAGGGGAAGAGATGTGTAGAGACGGATATTGAAATCTGCGGGGATATCGAGGGTGAAGACCATGCCAAAGAGGATTAGTGCCGAAGTTATGAAGGTGATTTTAGATGAAAAAAACGATTCGGGGAGGGTGTTATACATCTCGCGAGCAAGAATAAAGAAAAACCCCGAAAGTAAGAGCAAATCTATGCTGGCAGGTGCACCGCGCAGGGTGAGTGCTTTGCCGAAAACTTCGATTTCGAGAGGCCAAGTGTAGGGGAGGGGGAGCGTGCCAAGCCATAAAGTGATGAGGAGAATGAGCCAGCGAATCCAGTCTTTTTTTATGGGGTTGGTAGATTTGTAAAAGAAATAGGCGTAGATATTCACGAGAAAAAGAATAGGCAAGAACCAGAGTTGCACCCAGTTGAGATAAGGACCTGTCATATATAAGGATTTGAGCAAACGCCCCCCAGCAGTGGCAAAGCTCATTTTGCCAAAAAAAACGGAGATTCCATAAATTAGCGAAATGGCAAAGATGAGGGGCTTTATTAAGCCATCGAAACGCTTTTTCACGAGGGTTTTGAAATCTCGCTTGGGGTTGAAGAAAATGCCAGAAAGAAAGAAAAATAACGCCATGTGAAAAGCATAAATAAAGCGATGTAACATGGGGTGATAGGCGTTCAGGTCGTTATGCCCTAGCACAACGAGCAAGATGCCGATTCCTTTGGCGATATCTATATATTGGACTCTTTTTTTCATGGT
>CAZAWS010000384.1:0-2115 GCA_964488755.1 uncultured Anaerolineaceae bacterium
ACATACCACGCCGCAACATAGCCCTCTGTGCCTTGCGTATCACGGACGCGTAACCATTCTCCTACCGCGCCGATTTTGGCTATGGCTACTTCGGCGGCTTCTAATACAGTGAGGCGGCTATTTGGCATCAAAACACGGATAATCGGATAGGCAGTTGAAGCCCCTTTGCGCATCCGTAAGCCATGTCTGGCAAGGGGGATAACGCGAACGGTCAAAGATTCGGGGAGGGAATCAGTATCGGGCGTAATTTCACCCTCATCTGCCAAGACATACCACGCGGCTACATAGCCTTCTTCGCCCGATGGTGCGCGCACATGTAACCATTGATTAAATATACCAATTTTGGCGCGTACTTGTGCCTCATCTTCGAGCAGGCTTAATTTTGTCCCTCCCCTCAATACGGTGATTAAACTTCCGTCTATGCTGGGGAGAGAGCGCATCCGCAAACCATCAGTGCCGAGAGAAGGAAAAACGATTACTTGTAAAGAAGTAGGTTCTGGGTCAGGGACTTCACTTTCGTCTAATGAATCTAAAACATACCATGCCGCTACGTAGCCTTTGTGTTCTGCGCCATCTTTAACATGAAGCCATTTATCGAGTACATCAATTTTAGCGTGGACGGAATCGGCATTTTCTAAACAGGTTAATTTGGCACCGGCGCGCAAAGTTGTGACTGTTCTACCGCCTTTGCTGGGCGTGGCGCGCATCCGCAAGCCGCTGGCACCAACGCGAGGGTCTACATAAACGCTGAGGGTTTCGGCATTTGGATCTAGATCGGGGTCGGGGATAGGGTCAGTATCAGGTTCGGAATCAGGATCAAGTTCTGGGTCAGGGATGTTCTCGCCAACTGCGCCCACATACCACGCGGCTACATATCCCTCCACGCCTCGCGAATCCCGCACGAGCACCCATTGATTCATCACGCCAATTTTTTGTCGAGCAGATGTTTCATCTTCTAAAACACGTAAATAACTACTCGTCTTTTCCAGAGCAAGAAAAGTAGATGCCGTTGTGGGCTGAGCGCGTAAGCTTAACCCCGAAGGGGCAAAAACTTGCACATAAAACCCATCAGTAGGCGGGGGCGGGGCGATGCCTTGCATTTCGTACCATAAAACTGCGGTAATAAATTTTTGGGGCAAGCGACCGAAGCCATAGCGAGCAGAAAGCAAAGTCTCATCATCGTCAGAGGGGTAATTCCAAGGGTCGGTCATTAAATAATCGTTCCCTTTTTTTCCATAAAGAACGACCCAGTGCATTTGCAACCCCGATGAAAGCGAGCGGTCTACCTCAACGAGAACGGGTTGCCCATTGGCAAGAGAATCGTCAATTTGGGCAAGCGGGGCGTTATGGTCTCGGCAGAGAACGAGATTTTTATAAGAGATTTTCGGAAAAAGAATCGGGATACTGCCCCAAATAACAAGCGCGCCTATGTAGCCATTATTTTCCCCCAAGTCTTTTAGTTTTTTGTTGAGGGTGGCGGGCGTTTCATCGTAGCCAAAGCCCTTAACCAACATTGCCAGACTTGTAATGGCGCACCCATCGGTGCCAATACTCACATTGCTAAAGCCGAGCTTTTTATTTTTCCATGCTGGGTCCTGCTGAGAGTAATAGTTTAGAAGATATGCCATTTTGACCTCTTTATTTAGGTGAATGAAGATGCTGTATTATAGGGGATTTTTGACTAATTTTTAAACCAGATTATTGAGTAAATTGGGACGGGATAAACTCCCGCTACGCGCGTGACCCGAACTTGAGTGCCCTCGAACAACTTTCTACCAAAGAAAAGGCGGCGTGCCTTCGTAGGCGGGGCATCTGTAAGCGGTTATCGTGGGGAGGTGGCTGTCTTTTTATTTTTGGTGGAATTTGCGTAAAGGGGACAAGATGACCATACAGCAGGGTTTCATAAAAATAATGGTAATGGTAAATTTTGACTGATATGAAAATAGGGTAATTGGTCAATCCCCTCTGCTCTAGCCGCTGTCCCCAGCGGCGGTTTATGAGGAGACCGCCGCCCTCGGCGGCGGAAGCGTTTTTTTGAGGGGGGAGTGTGACCAATTACAAACACTTTGCGTTTCGCCTTTTTTTGCGATTATACCTTAGCGAAGCAACTGAGAA
>CAZAWS010000385.1:0-2111 GCA_964488755.1 uncultured Anaerolineaceae bacterium
CTGCGCCTTCTCAAAATCACCAGTGGCAATATCTTTAAGGCGTTCTAGCACCATTCTTGTCAGTAACTGATTTCTTGACTGTATAGCGATATTATTCGCAACATTTTTCTGAGCACGATCCCCGCCTTTGATATTATTAAAATCAAAACCCTGAGAACTTAAGCTAGAAACAGCTTGGCTAAACTCAGCATTTAACGCTTCTTCGGTTATATCAAGTTTTTCTAATCGAGAAATCTCATCAAAAATCATACCGCGCTCTAACTCATTTTTGGCGGCGGGTTTAGCTTCATCTTCTGTGAAGGTGTCTATATCCGTCTCTTTCATCTTCAAATAAGCGTCAAACTCCATCCCTTGTTTAGAGAGACGTTGCTTTACATCTTCTAGCACATACTTTACCTGTTCATCCAAAACTTGGGGCGGATACTTAATTGTTGCGCCCTCTTTGATTTTATCAATCAATTCGGTATAAAATTCATCTTCATATTCTGAACGAGCTTCTCTAGCAATATCATCGTCAATAACCTTGCGCAACTCTTCCATTGTGCCGCCAGAGAGCTTTTCCGCAAATTCATCGTCTAATTCAGGGAGTACTTTACCGTGAACGACCAAAATTTTTGCTTCATATTTTACTTTTAAACCTTGCAGTTTTTCGTCCTCATCGTCCTTAGAATGAGTCTTGGTCATTTTTTTCGTTTGACCAACGCTTGAGCCAATCAGTTTCTTAGCAAAACCCTCAAAAGGTTTTTCACCCTCATATTTATCAGCCGTGATGAAAATAGGTTGTCCTTTTTCTTCAAAAACAACCGTATCGCCATCTTTGCCCACAATATCGGCTTTGATATAATCGCCTTCTTCAATGGGGCGTTCTACTTCCTCTGTGTTCGCGTACAGACCCTGCAATTCTTCTAACTTAGCATCTACTTCTGCTTCACCCGGCTCTACAAATTTATAGTCCATGCGAATAGCGCGATAATCGCCTAAATCAATTTCAGGTTTTAGAGGGATCGTAAAAACAAACTTAGGCGGTTCAAGGCTTTCCATTTCTTCTAAAGAACCTTGCGCCCCCGGCTCAATTTTGGCTTCATCTAAGGCTTCTGGGTAAACTTCTTCGAGCAAAATATCTACTGCGCTCTCAACAATCGCCTTCTCACCATAATTTTGAACAATCACACGATAAGGTGCCTTGCCGGGTCTAAAGCCAGCAATTTTGCCGCGCTTCGCCAATTGGCGCGCCGCACGTTTCTTCGCAATATCCATGCGCTCTTGCTCTATCTCAACGGTCATGGTGATTTGATGGTCGTCACGGGGGGTAGTTTCTATTTTCAAAATGGATTTCCTTCTCTAAATAAATTTTTTGGGATGAAGAACCGCATCGCGCGTGTTTTCAACTTGATCCCGTTTAAGCGGCATCTCTTTGACGAGAAGCCAGTATTATATGAACAGAGACCTGATAGATTTTTGAAATCCCTCAGGTCTGCAATTGGTGGGGACGGCGGGACTCGAACCCGCACGCCGATAAAGGCACATGGTCCTAAGCCATGCGCGTCTGCCAAATTCCGCCACGTCCCCAGTATCTAAATTGCGGAGAGGATTATAAACGCAAGACCTTAGAGCGTCAAATGAAAAATGCACGGTTTTGCGATATAATGCGGGACTTGTAGGGGCGACCCCTTGCGGGCCGCCTAATACCCTTGCCCCTACGAAAAAAGGAAGAAAAAAATGAGCCGAATTATCAATCCCAACAGCGCAGGGAAAGAACGCACCAAAATGACCCGCGCCCTCGCCTTAGCCGTGAGAGAGTTAGCCAAAACTGACCCATCAAGAAATGAGGGGCAACGCAACGAAGCCCGCGATTTAGCCGCCTTTATTGCCCTAACACTTGAGGTCGTAGCGGAGACCATAGAACCCAGCGTAGCCGCTTGGGAAAAAAGAAATTACTGGGTCAAAGCCGATAAATTCAGAATGGAATGGGCTTGGGCAGGCAAACTCGCAAAAGAAATGCGAGCCGCCACTTTAGCCGAAGATTGGACAAGCGTTGCCCCAATTGCCATGCAAGTTGCCATGAAATTGCAAAAAATCAAAATATCCGACAAGCACCGCATGGGAAGACC
>CAZAWS010000386.1:0-2097 GCA_964488755.1 uncultured Anaerolineaceae bacterium
AGGGAATTCGGCTTTGTACTCATAAGCCAAATCTTGTAATTCACAAGCCCCGTCCGATTCGCAAGTAATGCAATCTTGCGGATGATTTGCAAGCATCATCTCCAGCGACAATTTGCGGGATTCGTGAGTAGTTGTATTGTCGGTTTCCAGTTCCATCCCCTCCCAAACCTGCGTTGTGCAGGCGGTCTGCAAAAGGCGCGAGCCTTTCACATCCACGACACACATGCGGCAACTTCCGCTTGGATTTAAATCCTTGTGGTAGCAGAGGGTCGGGATTTTCACCCCATGTTCTGCCGCCGTTTCAAGGATAGTCTGCCCGTCTTGGGCTTGAATTTCTTTTCCGTTTAGTTTTATGTTTATGGTCATAGTTTTAGATGATTAGAAAAATATTTGCGAGAACTGCATTGCATCCGCTTTTGGATGCGTTGCAGTTTGTTTTTACAGGACAATTGTATTTTGCCAGATCTGATGTGCAACGCATTTTATCAGATGCAACGCCCGTCTGTTTTTTTCTAATTATCTCCTCCATTTTCAGCCTTCTCAAAATCTTCCGCAAAATGTTCTATTGCCGAATTCATAGGGATACCCACCGACTGCCCCAATCCGCAAAATGAGGCTTGGGTCATGTGATTGGCGAGTATCTTTAACTCAGCTACATCGCCAACTTTACCATTGCCGGTTGCCATACGCTCTAAAACCTCGTGAGCGCGATGTGTTCCGACACGGCAGGGTGTACATTTTCCGCAGGATTCTTCAGCGAAGAAATGCAATTTGTCGCGCAAAAAGCTAACGGGAGAAACAGACTGATCTAAAATCAGGAACGCGCCCGCGCCTAAGCTGATTCCCTTTTTATGGGATGCGTAATCAAGCGGAATATCTAGTTTGCTCTCGTCCACAATTGTCCCGGCGGCACCGCCTGTGAGGGCAAAATGAAAATCGGAACCTTCCCGCATCCCGCCGCCAAACTCTTCGATTACCTCGCGGAGCGTAATCCCAAAAGGAGCTTCAAAAAGGGTCGGATTGTTGACATGCCCCAAAACCATATAAAGTTTGGTGCCGGGCGTGCCAGATTTGGAGAGCGAAAGCCACCATTTTGCGCCATTTTTGAGAATATGTGGAACAGCCGCGAGGGTTTCTACATTATTGACTGAAGTCGGCTTGCCGCGAAAACCCGCTTGTGGGGGGTAAGGCGGGCGCAATCGCGGTTCACCGCGTTTGCCTTCGAGTGATTCGATTAACGCGGTCTCTTCGCCGCAAATATATGCCCCCGCGCCGCGGTGGACATGGACGTGGAAAGAAAAATCGCTTCCCAAGATGTTTTTGCCCAGTCGCCCGCGTTCTTCTGCCTGATAAATGGCGTGGTCAAGAATTTTGGCTTCGTTTTCGTACTCGCCGCGAATATAAATATAGCCTTCGCTCGCCCCGCAAGCATAGCCTGCAATCGCCAACCCCTCCAAAATCTGATGCGGGTTGCGGTCTAAGAGAACGCGATCTTTGAAAACTAGTGGTTCGGATTCATCTGCATTGCAGATGACGTATTTCTGGTCACTTTTTTCATTGGCAACAAATTGCCATTTTCGCCCGGTTGGGAAACCTGCCCCGCCGCGCCCTTGCAAATTCGATCTCTTGACCTCATCCAAAACTTCTTGAGGCGAACGAGAGAGTGCTGTTTTTAAACCTTGATACGCGCCATAAGTAATCGCTGATTCAATCGAATTGGGTTCGATGGCATCAATATCTTGGAGCATGACGCGCTTTTCTTTGGGATGTGGCTCGGCATAGCATCGTTTTTCTCCGCGCCATCCTGAGAATATCTTCTCCGCATCTTCGGGGAGAATAGGTCCCGCTTGTTCCTTTTCGACCAAAACCGCTGGCGCACGGTCGCATAGTCCGAGACAAGAACTGCGTTCCACGCGCCAGCCATGTCTAGTTGCGGCTTCGATGGCGCGGTGTGTTTCATCTGAGCCTTTGGCTTTGCAAACCGGTCCATCACAGACGCGAATCACTTTTTCGTGTTGATCCAGCGTCAGCAAAGAATAAAAAGTTGCCATGCCGTAGGCTTTATGTGCAGGCAACCCCAGCGAGCGCGCCGCATCT
>CAZAWS010000387.1:0-2092 GCA_964488755.1 uncultured Anaerolineaceae bacterium
TAAAAAACTATTAAACTACAAACTAAGATCGGAGAATTATGACAACAAATAAACAACAACCAGTAAGAGTCCGCTTTGCCCCCTCCCCAACGGGACGAACACATTTGGGCAGTGGACGCACTGCTTTATACAACTATCTTCTTGCTCGCCAAACGGGCGGACAATTTATTTTGCGCATCGAAGATACCGACCAAAAACGCTACGTTGAAGGCGCAGAAGAAGAATTGATGGAAGGTTTGCGCTGGCTGGGATTGGACTGGGACGAAGGTCCCGATGTGGGCGGGGATTATGGTCCCTACCGCCAAACGGAGAGACGTGAGCTTTATGCGAAATATGCCCAAGAACTCATTGATAATGGGCACGCGTATTATTGTTTCTGCACCGCGAAAGATGAGGGGCAAGAAGATGTCAAAGGCAAGCGTCAACAGCACAGAGATATTTGTCCCAGCAGAGACGCTGATTTAACGCAAAGCAAGCAAAAAGTTAAGGACGGCGCGGCGCACGTCATCCGCTACAAAATGCCAAAAGAAGGGTCAATTACTGTAAAGGATGCGTTGCGCGGTGAAATCACAGTTGAAAATAGCACTTTGGATGATTATATTTTGGTTAAAAGCGATGGTTTACCCGTTTATCATCTAGCAGTGGTAATTGACGACCACTTGATGGCAATCACGCACGCTATCCGCACATCGGAGTGGTTGCCCACTTTCCCGCTTCATGGGCATATTTACGCCGCTTTTGGCTGGGAGCAACCGACTTGGATTCATCCCTCCATTTTCTTGAAACCGGATGGCAAAGGCAAAATGAGCAAACGAGATAGTGAGGCGTTGAAAGAAGCTGGAAAGCCGATTTTCTTGAGCGATTTTGCGAAATTGGGCTATTTGCCGGAAGCGGTGGTGAATTGGGCGGCGTTAATTGGCTGGAGCTATGACGATAAAACCGAAGAGTTTTCGCTGGATGAGCTGATTGAGAAGTTTAGCATAGAGAAACTTAGCCCCTCGCCCGCCGCATTGAATTTCACAAAGTTAGACCATTTTAATGGCGTTTATATTCGCACCATTACACCAGAAGATTTGGCAGAACGGATTAAGCCTTTCTTTGAAGATGCGGGCTATGATGTGAGTGACGAAGATAAACTTTTGCGCGTAGCCACTTTGTTGCAAGTGCGTCTAAAGAAATTAACAGAAGCCCCTGCAATGGGCGGGTTTTTCTTCAAAGAGGATATTTACCCCGAAGCAGAATCGTTAATCGGTAAGAAAATGGATGCGGCTTCGGCGTTGGCGTTGGCAAAAGAGATTGAGAAATTGGTCGCAGATTTGCCCGATTTCAGCATGGATACTGCCAATCAGCCCTTTAGGGATTTAGCGAAAGAGATGGGCACCAAGGTTGGGAATGTTTTCGGCTTTTTGCGTGATTCTTTGACGGCACAAAAAGTCAGCCCGCCAATTTTCGACACAATGGAAATCATCGGGCGCGAGAAGGTGATGGAGCGAATAGGGAAGGGTATCGAGTTGTTGGAGGGACTGCTTTAAGCACCCATTTGACGATATAGTAAAGCGGGATGCTTCCAAGAGCATCCCGTTCTTTTTTAAAATAGTATAATAGATTATGCGAGGAAGATAGTGTAATCTTAATGGAGGTCCTGGGAAAATGTGGCATTCCCGCGTTTTGGAAGGAAGAAGCCTGTGTTGAGAGCAATCGTATGAAAGATTTTATGATGGTTAAAACAACCTCTCCCCAGCGGGAGCGTTAATTTGGACGTTGGCATTGGTAGACGGGATATCCGCGTGGATTAAAAGGCAAGCGAATTTCACTCGAAGAGCGCATTTTGCCATCGCGGATGTTTGGGATGCGCTTATAACGGATCGCGTTTATCGAAAGGCGTGGTCAAAAGAAAAAGAGCTGATGTGTATTACTGAAAACTCTGTAAAAATTTTGGACAACTTATGAAATAACTATTGTCATAGATTTTCAACACAAATGCCGCTACGCTAGGGTGATAAAAATGTTGAAAAACACCGTTTTTAAAAGAGCATTTTTGTTCCAAAAACCTTCCGCATATATCTTTAGTCTGAATGGACTTCGTTAACTA
>CAZAWS010000388.1:0-2051 GCA_964488755.1 uncultured Anaerolineaceae bacterium
TTACTTCAACGCTTCTCTTGCCTGCTTAGCCGCACGACCACGTTTTTTGCTATCTAAAATTCTTTTACGAATACGAATCGATTTAGGGGTTACTTCGAGCAACTCGTCATCAGAAAGATATTCAATACATTCATCAAGACTCATCGAACGTGGCGAGGTCAAGCGAATTTCCATATCTGCCCCAGAAGAACGCATATTCGTTAGATGTTTCTTTTTACAGACATTCAAATCTAAATCTTCATTTTTGACGCGCTCGCCAACAACCATGCCTTCATAGACTTCAACGCCAGCCCCTAAGAAGAAAGCCCCGCGTTCTTCACCGTTTTTCAATGCAAAAGCTGTCGTTTTCCCAGCTTCCCACGCAACTAACGAACCCGTCTGACGGGTTTCCATCGGACCAGCCATTTTTTCATAACCATGAAATTGCGTATTCATAATGCCTGTGCCGCGCGTGGCGGTAAGGAATTGATAACGAAAACCAAGCAGACCACGTGTGGGAACAATATAGCTAACATGCGTATTTCCATCGCCGCCATCCATCATCTCAGTCATTCTCCCGCGACGTTTGCCGAGCATCTCAATCACTGAGCCGATCGTTTCAGGGCTGCTTTCGATGAAAACTTTTTCGTAAGGTTCTAATTTTGTCCCGTCATCTCGTGTGCGGAAAATAACTTCGGGGCGAGAAACCTGCAACTCATACCCTTCTCGGCGCATAGTTTCGATCAAAATCGCCAAATGTAATTCACCGCGCCCAGAAACAGCAAAATTTTCTGCGGTATCGGTTTCATTCACGCGCAAAGCTACGTTTGTGCGTAATTCTTCAAAAAGTCGCTCACGAATTCGGCGGGATGAACCCCAGCGTCCTTCACGTCCAGCAAAGGGCGAGGTGTTCACGCCGAATGTCATTCTTACAGTCGGTTTTTCAACGCTGATTGTGGGTAAGGCAATCGGATTTTCTGGATCGGCGAGGGTTTCGCCAATGGAAATGCCATCTAACCCCGCCAACGAGACGATCTCGCCCGCGCTTGCTTGCTGGACTTCAACTTTTTTAAGCCCCTCATGCGTGTACAAATAACGCGCTCTCTCGGGCAAATTTCTGCCATCGTCTGTCAGGCGGGCAAGTTTTTGATTTACCAACATCTTGCCTGCGAAAATGCGACCAACAGCCGTCACACCGCGATATTCGTCGTAGCCAAGTGTGGTCACGAGCATTTGCAGGGGGGCATCCACGTCCACAACGGGAGCGGGAATTTGTCGTAAAATAGTTTCAAATAAGGGTTGTAAGTTGGGGCTAAGGTCGACCGAATATCCCGCCTGAGCAGAAGTCGCTTTTGCGTAAACGACTGGAAAATCCGCTTGCTCATCAGTCGCACCCAAATCGATAAAAAGATCAAAGGTTTCGTTGAGGACACGTTCCACATCGGCATCTTTACGGTCTACTTTATTAATCACAACAACAGCTTTATGACCGAGCGTGAGGGCTTTTTTGAGCACAAAACGGGTCTGTGGCATAGGACCTTCGGCGGCGTCTACAAGGAGAAGAACGCCATCGACCATATTGAGCACACGCTCTACTTCACCGCCAAAATCAGCATGACCGGGGGTGTCTACGATATTAATTTTAACATCTTCTTTGGTCTGCGGGTCGGGGATGGTGATAGCGGTGCTCTTGGAGAGAATGGTGATGCCACGCTCACGCTCAAGGTCGTTAGAATCCATCACGCGTTCAGCAACGCGCTCATTATCGCGGAAGGTATCTGCTTGGCGCAAAAGCCCATCCACGAGGGTAGTTTTACCATGATCAACATGGGCAATAATAGCGATATTTCTTAGGTCTGTTCGGGTAGTTTTCATAGTTTTCCGTAGGGATACCTCTCGCGGGTATCCGTTTGCGGGTATCCATTTGAAGATATCTATTTGTAATATGGGCAGGGGTAAGTCTTGCCACACACAAAAAACCCCGGCGAGTGAGAGCCGAGGCAAGTTTCAGCGTTCAAGTAAACTGTAGTTTATCAGAGGGTGGGGGTTTTGGGTAGGGGAGAGATTTAAGG
>CAZAWS010000389.1:0-2046 GCA_964488755.1 uncultured Anaerolineaceae bacterium
ACAATCCATTTTAATTTTTTGCGCATATTATTCTTCTCCTGCCATTAATTTGACTCGCTCCCACGGAGGCAAATTCGATTGATCAGCCAATGTTTTACGCAGTCCCATAAGCTGGTCTCGAAGAATTGCCGCTTTTTCAAACTCTAAGTTTTTAGCAGATTCTTTCATCCCTTTTTCGACTTGGGATATAAGCCGCTTCATCTCTGATTTAGGCAGGCTTGCGCCATCAACTTTGTATTCAGCTTTTGGCTCGGCGATTGCCCCCACCTTATCTGAAAGTTGATCGGTGAGATCCCGAACTTCTTTCATGATGCTGACAGGTTGGATGCCGTGTTTTTTGTTATGAGCAATTTGCTTAGCACGCCTACGATCGGTTTCATCTATGGCGCGTTTCATCGAATTAGTCATTCTGTCAGCGTACATAATCACAGTTCCATCTACATGCCGTGCAGCACGACCAATGGTCTGAATTAAGGCAGTGGCAGAACGTAAAAAGCCTTCCTTATCTGCATCCAAAATCGCGACGAGCGAAACTTCGGGCAAGTCCAACCCCTCACGAAGAAGGTTGATCCCGACCACCACATCAAAAACGCCCAGACGCAAATCTCGCAAAATGCTAACACGTTCGAGGGTGTCAATTTCTGAGTGCAAATACTGTACTTTGATGCCCAACTCTAGCAAATAATCAGAAAGGTCTTCTGACATACGCTTTGTCAGAGTCGTCACAATAACACGTTGCCCAACTTCTGTTCGTTTGCGAATTTCTCCCACTAAATCATCAATTTGTCCCTCGATGGGACGCACGTCGATGGGCGGGTCTGTTAACCCTGTTGGGCGAATGACCTGCTCAACAATCTTCTCTTGCTTGCCTAGCTCATAAGGTCCCGGCGTAGCGGAGGTGTAAACAGTGTAGCCCATGTGTTGCTCAAACTCATCAAACTTGAAGGGCCTATTATCTAAGGCAGATGGAAGCCTAAAACCATACTCAATAAGAGTCTCTTTGCGTGAGCGGTCGCCTTTATACATGCCGCGCACTTGCGGAACAGTCATGTGAGATTCATCCATAATGAGGAGATATTCACTAGGGAGGAAATCCAATAATGTCCACGGGGGCGTGCCAGCATCCCGCTGATCGAAATGGCGAGAATAATTTTCAATGCCTGAGCAAATGCCGACTTCTTTGAGCATTTCTATATCGTATTTTGTACGTTGCTCAATGCGTTGGGCTTCAAGGTGTCTTTCGTTTTTCTTAAAAAATTCAATTCGTTCTTCAAGCTCTGCGCTTATATCCCGAATCGATTCCTTACGTTTTTCTTCATCGGTCAAATAATGCTTAGCGGGAAAAATCTCTATGTTTTCTGGCTCATCATAAATTTCGCCTGTAAGCGGGTTAAAGTCCATAATCCGTTCAACTTCATCGCCGAAGAAGGAGATTTTATAGGCGCGTTTTTCTTCGTAAGCGGGCATAATCTCGAGAGTATCACCGCGCACACGGAATCGACCGGGGCGAAGTTCGAGGTCATTCCGTTGATATTGGCCATCGATCAAGCGTCTCACAAGGGCGTTTCGGCGAGTCAACTCTCCCAGCTTTAAGGTGATGGCACCACGCGTGTATTCTTCAGGATTTCCCAACCCATATATACAAGAAACCGAAGCAACGATGATGACATCCTTCCGAGACATGAGGGATGTGGTCGCAGCAAGACGCAGACGTTCAATCTCTTCGTTGATGTCAGTCTCTTTTTCAATAAAAAGGTCGCGGCGCGGGACATAGGCTTCGGGCTGATAATAATCGTAATAAGAGACGAAATACTCGACCGCGTTTTCGGGGAAAAAGCTTTTAAATTCGGCATATAGCTGCGCGGCGAGGGTTTTATTATGCGCCATGATGAGCGCGGGCATTTGCAGTTCTTGGATTAGAGAGGCAATCGCAAAAGTTTTGCCCGTGCCAGTTGCGCCGAGCAAAACTTGATTCATTTTTTTATCGCGCACGCCCTGAACGAGTTGGGCAATGGCTTCGGGCTGGTCGCCGGTGGGGATAAAGGG
>CAZAWS010000390.1:0-2036 GCA_964488755.1 uncultured Anaerolineaceae bacterium
TATAAAAAGTCCGCTTTTTTATCTATTTCATCTTGAAAGAGTCTTCTTCATTGCATGGGGGAATGCTTGGGAAAAAAACTCCCTCGCAACGATGTCTGAGTAGCCACCCAAAAAGCTAAAACTCGTAAGACTCTCCTGCTTTCAGAACAATAACTTTTGCGGCGGTTTCTGCTTGCACTTTATCTGCCCAGCTATTAGGGTCTTGGGCAATTATGTCCCAAGTATTATAGTGGATGGGAATAACGGCTTTCGGGCGTAAAAACTTGACCGCTTTCAGCGCATCTGCTGGTCCCATGGTGAAATTATCGCCAATGGGGATGACGGCTAAATCAATCCCTTCGTCTCCGATGAGTTTCATATCGCTAAATAAGCCCGTATCTTGTGCCATGTAGATTTTTTTGTCATCGTTTGTGGTCAGCAAAAAGCCAGCGGGATTGCCGCCGTAGCTCCCATCGGGGAGCGCGGAGCCGTGTAAAGCCTGCGTAAATTTAAGATAGCCAAAAGGATGCTGAAATCCACCCCCAATATGTTGTGCGTGGACTTTCTCTACGCCTTTTGCACTGAACCAATTAGCAATCTCAAAATTTGAAATCACAGTTGCCCCCGTTCTTTCGGCGAGAGCGACCGTGTCTCCAACATGGTCACTGTGCCCGTGGCTGACGAGGATGAAATCGGCAGTGACCGCGTCTGCTCTTGTAGATGCGGCGGGGTTATCGGTAAAAAATGGGTCAATAAGAAGTTGGTATCCATCAGTTTCGATGCCATGCGTTGCGTGTCCGTACCATGTAAATTTAGTCATACTTGTCTCCTGTGGTGGGGGGGGACGCGTCTACGTTTTTTTTCAGTATCCTGTTTTTTTAACGAGACCAAGCCAAAAACATATATGCTGAGCCTGACGAAGCACGCGCGTACCGTCATTCCGAATAAAATATGATTTTAGTATAGCTAAAATGTAGAAAATGTCAATTTGCAAAGAGGGTGAAAAAATCCTGAAAGCTGATACAATTGTTCATCTATAAAAAATTAAAAGAGTGCCCATGTCTACTAAAAATCAAATTAAGGCTCTTATGCCGCCAAAACTGCGTAATCAATTGCGCGTTTATGCTTATCGTGCCGAAGCTGTTGCACGCCGCCCCCGTTTTTCTGAACAGAGCGCACCAGAGAATGGCTGGCCCATTTTATTGGGCATTTCTTTTCCTAAAAGTGGCACCCATTTGCTGAACCAAGTTTTATTAGGCTTTTCTGAATTTGCTCCTTTTGCCCACCATATTCCGGTTAGTTTTGCTTCTTACGATGGGGATACTGGGCAGAAAAAAAGCGTGGACGATGCCCTAGCTTATTTGGATTCTTTGCGACCATTGGACGTAACCGCCGCGCATCTTTTGGCTTGGGATGCGGCTGTAAAGCGGGTTGCGTCTGAGGCTTTTGTACCTTTCTTTATCTACCGTGACCCGCGTGATGTGGTGGTCTCGCATGTTTTTTATATCGCCGAGATGTTGCCCGACCACCATCACCATCGGTATTATGCCAAAGAGTTGCATACTTTTGAAGAACGTCTAACCGTTAGTATTTTAGGCTTACCCGATGCGGAGGTAGAATTTCCCAATGTCGCCGAACGCTTCTCTTTTTATACCGCTTGGTTAGATTGCCCCGAAGTTTTACCCCTTCATTTCGAAGATTTTATCCATAATCGGCGTGAGACTTTGGGGAAGGTTTTCGACCATGTAGCTAAACGTGTTCCTCATTTGCCCATTGAACGAGAAAAAGCGATTGACATTCTTGAAGAAAGCGTTGATCCTAAAAGTTCTCCCACTTTCCGTTCAGGAAAAACAGGTGAATGGAAGAAGTACTTTACCGACGAGCACAAGCGCATTTTTAAAGATGTAGCTGGTGATTTACTGATTAAGTTGGGCTACGAAGAAGACGGGGATTGGTAGGGACGTTTCGGCGTTTTTTGCAACTTTTTGCAGGGCTACAGAGCGCGTTTTTTTCTAGCCTGATTGTATTTCAAATAAAAAAGGGTACGCTTTTTGCAG
>CAZAWS010000391.1:0-2035 GCA_964488755.1 uncultured Anaerolineaceae bacterium
CGTTTCAACCATCATCCCCTTAAGCCTCTCACTAGGTCTCGTTTCTCAATATCTTCCAAGCTGGCAAACAACCTACATCATCTTCGTCGTGGTCGGATTTCTACTCGTAATCTACTCTCGCTACAAAATGGAAGGCGCAATGGCAGTCATCCCCCTCGCTACTGTTCACGGCATCGCAGGAATGACTATTTTCTTGCTCCCCATCATTCTGAGCATGAAAGGTGTAACTCCCGGTGGATTTGCATGGGTTGGCATCGGTGGCGCGTTAATTGGCGTTGGCGGTCTTTTGCTCGCTTTCTTGAAATCAGGTAAGGCTATTCTCTCTAAAGAAACAATCCTGACCGTTCTCCCCGCGTTACTTTTGCTCATGGCAGCCGCGTTTGTGGTGGGATTTTCGGCAGGATAAAGCCCAACGTCAGGATTCTGTTTATTGACGGCACGCAAGCCGAAAACGCGCGCGACGCGGTTCTTTATTCCATAAAAAGTCCAAGATATGTCTTGGACTTTTTTATTTTAAGACGAAAATCATTTCCATCAAACAATACAATACTGTAAAATAGCATTAGTTTCATCTAATCCACTCATCTTAATCATAAGGAGATAAAAAATGGGTAAATTTTTACGCTTCATCGGTATCCTCTTCATGGGGTTGTCCTCTGCGCTCGTCTTGCTTAGCGGCGTTGGGACAACTTGCGTTGCTCTTGATGCTACACAGTATGAGGGCATGGAAGCTATTGCACAATTTCAATGGCTATATATCATCTATGTCCTTGCTTTTGTCGCTCTTGGTATTATGGGGATTCGAGCAACTATCGCTCTTGTTCGAGGAAAAGAAAATGCCTATCGTGATTCTATAATCGTCCTTGTGCTATCTGGCATTGTGGGCGGTATTCACATGGCGACTTCACGATCCCTAAGGGAAGGTGGCTCGTCTATGCCTCTTGATTTTATCGTTTATGCGGTAGTTTTCACGCTGATTATTTTTCTGCTTTTTGGTATCCCCAAAGTTAAGCAAATGGTTGGATTTGAAGAAGGTGGCAGTAATGGCAAAACCGCCGCAGGCGGGATGACGGCTATTGTAATGGGGATGCTTGTCTCCAGCGTTCAAATGTGGGCAGGTCCTACACATATCTTTGATGGTGTTAATCTTGCCGATGCTTTCCATACTCAGATGATGATTGGCGGTGGGATTCTTTTCTTAGTTGGCTTCGGTATGTTTATCTACGCCGCGCTAAAGAGCGCACCTGTGGCAGTATCGCAAGAAAGCGGTGTTTCTGCCTAGTTTGAAAAAAAGCCCCAAAGTAGCACTTTGGGGCTTTTTTAAAAGGAATCGGGCTGGTTCTAAAAACCTGTCTTATCGTTTTTTAAAATAAGCGCGAAAAAACCATCATCGAAACTGCAATCCAAACCCATGTTGCGCTCCAGAGAATAGAGATAGGGTCTCCGCCCATAGAGAAAAGATAAATAATTTCGCCAAATATCACCAAAATCGAGAAGCTATTTGAGATGGGGGTGAGGTTTTTTTTACCAACCCACTCCCTACCTGCAAAGATGATAATATGTCCGCCCCAATTCATGAGGAAGATGGCAAGACCAAATTGCAGGGCGAGAGGAAGATAATTTTGTGCAATAAGGGAAAGGGACAAAACCATGATGAAGTGGAGTATGCCTTCTTTTTTCTCAATTTCAAGCAGACCTGACTCTTCTGCCATTTCAGATACTGTCCACGCCGCGAGTCCGCTTATTATCCCGTACCAAGCCTGAAACAAGGGCGGAGCTAAGGCTCTTAATCCTAAATATAAGGATAATGTTGAGAGAATAAGAGAAAATCCCGCGTAGATTAAATATCCCATGCTTCCCCATTTTTTGAAGAAACGAATAAGAATAATGAGCAGAAAAACGACAAGATTAATGGCAAGGAAATTGAGAAGTAGGGTAAAAAACATGCTACAATTATCCCACAAAAAGACAATCACTTAAACGCAATGGTGATACAATTCAGTCTCATTTCAATAACAATCTAGTGCGGATCTTA
>CAZAWS010000392.1:0-2024 GCA_964488755.1 uncultured Anaerolineaceae bacterium
GTCTACTAGTCTACTGAACTACTGCTTCCTATTTCTTAGCATTTAGCCACCAGAGATAACAGAGACTAACTTGATTGTCTCCCCATCTCTCAGAATGGTATCTTCGGTGATGAGTTTACCATCGCACATACAGATGACGGATTCGGGGAGAATTTCGAGTTTATTCAGCGCGGCGAACAGGGTGCTGCCAGCTTTGACTTCATATTTTTTATCACGCAGGATGATGGTGCTTGTCTTTTTCATGCTTGCGATTTTACCATCTCTTGCTGTACAATCAATGAACTTATTTTAAAATAAACCCAAGGATAAATACATGCGCATCGGAATGATGGCTGACACTTATAAACCCTATATCAGCGGAATTACTAATTATATTGCCTTGAATAAACGTTATCTTGAAAAAGCGGGGCATGAAGTTTATATTTTCACTTTTGGTAACTTAGATTACGAAGATGATGAAACTCGCATCATCCGCTCGCCGGGGAAAGCTCTCATAGATACGGGTTTTTATATGAGCTTGCGCTATAGCCGAGAAGCAAAAAAAATGCTTCAAAGAATGGATATTGTTCACGTTCATCATCCCCTTTTAAGCGGATTATTGGCTTTGCGCTATTGTCGTCCTCATAAAATTCCTGTTATTTTTACAAACCATACCCGCTACGATTTATATGCACAGGCATATATGCCGCTATTGCCTGAAATAATTAGCGATAGCCTCCTTAAAGCCTATATGCCCAGCTATTGCAACGCGGTAGATAGGGTTGTCTCTCCATCGCCGGGGATGGAGAAAATTCTACGCAAATTAGATGTGGAAGCTCACGTTGAGGTTGTTCCTAATGGTGTAGAGATTGCACGTTTTCGGCAAGCAGAAGCACTCTCACGCGCAGATTTTGGCTTTAGCGATGATGACATCCTTCTCATTTACGCGGGGCGGCTGGCACCTGAAAAAAATCTATCCTTTTTATTGGCAGCCTTCAATGGCGTAGCCGAAGCCTTAGAAAACGTACACCTTCTTTTACTTGGGAGCGGTCCTAGCACAGAAAAAATCAAAGACGAAATTGAAGAACTAGAAAATGGACAAAACATTCATATCATTGGGCGCATAGATTACAATAAAATGCCCGGTTATCTCCGCATGTGCGATGCCTTTGTAACCGCGTCTATCTCTGAGGTGCATCCACTTTCAGTTATTGAAGCCATGGGCGCAAAATTGCCCGTTATGGGTATCCATTCCCCCGGTGTTGGTGATACAGTTGAAGATAAAAAAAACGGTTTCCTAAGCACAGAAAATTTACCCGCCTTCACAGCAAAACTAACTCGACTTTGCGTAGACAAAGAACTCCGCGAAAAAATGGGCGAAAACGCTCGTGAAACCTCTGCCCTTTACTCCATCCAACGCACTACAGAAATGATGACCGACTTATATAAAAATGTTATCAAAGACACCCGCCCACATGATGATATGCACGAGACAACCTTACGCAAAATTGTTGAACGTATTTTACCGTGAGCAATTACAATCAAAAAATCGGATATTGGGGTGAGAGTATTGCCTCAGATTATTTGCAAAAAAAAGGCTATAAATTTGTAGATAGGAATATCCGCACGCCCTACGGGGAAATTGACTTAATCCTGCTCCTCAACGGGATTACAATCTTCGTCGAAGTCAAAACGCGAACCTCAACCCGCTACGGTTATCCTGAGGAAGCGATTACGCCCAAAAAAGAAGATCACATACTCGCATCGGCGGGGCATTATGCTGAAGAGCACGGGATTGATTTGTGGCGCATTGATGCAGTCTCGGTGATTGGCAAACCAGCTGGGACAGAGCCACAGATTATGCACTTTGAGGATGTTTTGTGAGTTGAAGGTTTAAAAGTTGGAAAGTTGCAAGCACGCATCACGCAAAGACGCAAAGGGAAAAGCTTAAAGCTTTTGAACACGGATACTTCGACTAGGCTCAGTGCAGATTTTACGAAGTCTACGGAGAAAAACTTTTTTCTCCGTAACTTTAAATGCTTGCT
>CAZAWS010000393.1:0-2021 GCA_964488755.1 uncultured Anaerolineaceae bacterium
TTATTTGCCTCGCCTTTGCTCTTGAAACTATGATCTACGCCAATGAGAATTACTTGCTCAAATCCCATGTGATAAGCGAGTTGGAGGCAAATATTGGTAACAGTCGCTCCCTCCCAAACGCGGCGGCTGACATCTTGAGCAAATTTCATGCCGTCGTAGGTGGTATATAAAAAAGTGGGCAAGGTTAAGGCTTCGACAGGCTCAGCCCGGCGGGTTGAAGGCTGAAAGTATTTATGCGAACGCCAGGAGAAGAAACGGGGCATGTCGAGGGACAGAAAATCGTCTACGCATTGTTCGATGACAAGGTCGTTGACCGAGGCAAGAAAGGTGGTTTGAAATCCCCATTCTTCAAAGGCAAGGTAAATGCGATTCATGCCAAAGGTATATTCATCTTTGAGTTTAGAGACATCCGTTTTTCGGAGGCTAGGACCATTGCCGATAATAAAACAACGCTCACCACGATATTTATCTTTGAGTTCGGCGAGGGAATTCATGCTTTTTTTTCGCCATGGGTGGAAATAGGCAGAGGGCAAATCAGGGATATGGCGCGCGGTGATAATTGTATCGCGGGCGAGGTTCCAAAGGGGAGTGGGCGTTATTTTTTTGAGCGTATTTTTCATTGATTAAAAGGCTTATCCTTTGGGTGGATAATATCTATTATTTCCCCTTTGCAAAAAACGATTAGTGTTTATCAAGTGCCTAAAGCTACACTTGCGAGACGTTTTTAGCACTTCTATTCCCCAGCTAATTTTAGCACACGCCGATGAACTCCAGCAGAAATCCACATCCCTGTTTCTCGTAGATGATTAATATCTGGAGCAATGCTATCCGTTAATCCTTGCACTTTTGCTTCAAGCAAGACCTTTAGTGTTCCCCATACTTCTATACCAGCCGCTTGTGCAATTTTTCGTGCTAAAGCATCATCAAGAATGACAATTCTATCTTTATTTTCTAAGGCAAGTGCCATAGTTTCTAATTCACCTTTTCCTAAATCCAGTGTTAGCCATTCCGATGGCATGGAACTTGGTGTTGTGATTTTCAGCCAAGCATAGTTTTGTGCAAAAGGAACATCATATCCCCTTTTTTGTCCTTCTTTCAATTCTTCTATAACAGCATTCGGAGTCCAGACTTCACTAAATAACTGCGGCAACCATTCAATACGATTCGCTCGATATAAATAAAGTAGAGGAGATGTATTTGTTATCGCATTAGGCATATTCGGCTTCCAAATCGCTTAACTCAGCACTGAGAGGAAATACCTTATATCGTTCTAGGCTTAAGAGAAATTCTACTCGCGGCATCCCTGCGAGTTCAGCGGCTCTCCCAGATGAAAGACGCCCCAACTCATAGAGCTTCACCGCGGCTAAAAGGCTCAATTCGCGTGCAAAAGACCTTTCGTCTCTCTTCTCCGCGAGAAAAACCTTTTCGGGGACATTAATGGTGATTGGGCGAGTAAGCATATCTTTTTTCCTTTTTTTAATTTTCTCTTTTTACTCTTTCATTCTATCATCATTTTCTTGATGGTGATTTGTCGTTGCTCAAAAAAAACGCGCGTAGTTGGTTTATTTTGGGGTGATTACGAAGATGAATCTAGCTCAACATTATGCCTCAGTTGTATCCATTTAACGCGGCGGTCTTTGATTGCATCCCGAAGTTGACGTTCTCTTTTGCTTAAGTTACCTTTGTTGGTTTTTACTTCAACAAAAATAATCTCTTTAATTTCCCCTTCGCTCAAGCCATCAAAAATAATAAAATCTATTGGTGCGCCCAAGAAGCGTGCATCTTGAGGGTCATAAGCAAAATCAGGAAGATAGGGAATAAAATGTTCGGTGATTTTCCCAATCAAGGTTGAGCGGCTTCTAACTGCGGCATCTTTACGGACTTCTTTCTCGTATTCTTTTTTCCATTTTTCTAATATCACTCTGTATTCGCTGTTAATGCTCCTTCTCATCTCGTGGCGGATATTTTCCATCTCCCTTTTATGTTCTTTGAGGAGATAAATGAGCATTGCGATAATGAGA
>CAZAWS010000394.1:0-2021 GCA_964488755.1 uncultured Anaerolineaceae bacterium
GTTTTTTTGTAGAAACGGAGTCCAAAGTCTCCAGACTTTGGTTTTTTGCTAAAAACTCGAAATCGGGAGATTTCGGACTCCAAGTCATCACTTACTTAAAGACCACTATCAAATAAAACAATGATAAACTTTCTCTGTCAAATCTTATAATTTGGCAGAGAAGGGAACCCATTCTCTTAAAGGGAAAAGGGTTTCTTTCACGTATTTTTTAGATTATCAACAAAAGGTAGTTGCTCAAAATTTTATTGGCATGGGATTTCAATCCCATGCTGAAGTACCCAGTCCGTTTAAACGGACTTCTCGTATCAGCCTATGAATTCATTCATAGGTAGTAGTTTGGACAATAATGCCAATATCTTGAGCAATTATAATAAAAGGCTCTAATCTTGAAATGCGCAAAAGATTTGGCTTTAAAAAGGAATAGCACTTATGGAAGAACGATTACAAAAAATACTAGCAAAATCAGGGCTTGGCTCAAGACGCGGTTGTGAAGACTATATAACCGCGGGACGTGTCAAAGTTAATGGAAAGATTGCTAAATTAGGTCAAAAAGCAGATGTAGATAAAGATACAATCAGTGTAGATGGAAGAGAAATCGACATCCCAAAAGATAATGTCTATATTGCTCTAAATAAACCACGTGGCGTTATTTCTGCTGTCAGTAGCCCAGACCCGCGCCCAACTGTGCGAGATTTAATTCCAATCAGCAGGCGCATTTACCCCGTAGGTCGCTTGGATATTGAAAGTGAAGGCTTGATGTTGATGACGGATGATGGCGATTTAGCGAATAAACTCTCACACCCTCGTTATGGGCATGAGAAAATTTATAAAGTTTTGGTCGCTCGCCACCCCGATAGAAAACAACTCGATGCTTGGCGGCGCGGCATTGTTTTAGAAGATGGCTACCGTACTGCTCCTGCAAAAGTTTTTGTTGACGGAAAAGCAGGTAAAGGCTCACGCCTCACTGTAATCTTAACCGAAGGGCGCAAACGCCAAATCCGCGAGACGGGGAGCTTACTAGGTTTGCCGGTCGTTAGCATTACGCGTATTCAATTAGGTAGCCTGAAATTGGGCAGATTAAAGTCCAAAGAGTGGCGTTATCTCACAGAAGAAGAAGTAGACGAGCTGAAAGGCGGTGTTCCTTCAAAGCGAAAAGGGTCAACAAAGCACGCAAAAACACAAAGACCTAAAAAGAAATAAAAAGAGCCGACCCAAAGGGTCGGCTCTTTTTATTTCTTAGAAATACTTTTAATTAGAGGAGCACTCGCGAATATCCCAAACTTCTTTCGCAACATCCTTTATAGCTTTTTTGATATCGTCTTTTTTCGCTCCAGAAACCTTGAAGACAATTAGCCTTGTAGCAACATCTTCGCCTGCAAATTGACCGAAGGAAATAAAACTTCCGCCAACCTCAGCAACAGCAGATGTAATTCTGTTTAGAATACCGGGTTGGTCATCAACCAATGCAGTAACACGAACACCAACCTCACGCGCGCCCATCATCTCAAGGAAAACCTTAAAAAGATCGGTCTCGGTAATCATGCCAGCCACTTTACCTTCACGCAAAACAGGAAGACCGCCAATTTTTTTATCTGCCATAATGCGAGCGGCTTGCTCTATGGGCGTATCTTCGTCAATTGTGGTGACGTCTTTGGTCATGATTTCGTCAACGGTCAATTTGCTAAGTAGGTAGTTTATTTCCCATCGGCTAAGAGATGTCGCTTTTGTGGGGGTAGCATCAATTAAATCTTGTATAGATACAATCCCGACCAACTTTCCATTCTTGACAACAGGGGCGCGGCGGATATTTTCTTGCCTAAACAAGTTTCGTGCGTCATGAACAGGTGTGTCGGGGGGAAGTGAAATTACAGGATACGACATTCGTTCTTTTATGAGCATTTTTTATCTCCTTGCTATAAGTGAATAAGATTTATCTTACCCAATTATATACTAATTTGTGAAATATGCAGATGAGTTTTGAGATGCGTGCTCGATAATTCGATGTTGGATAACTCACTTGG
>CAZAWS010000395.1:0-2020 GCA_964488755.1 uncultured Anaerolineaceae bacterium
ATGGGACGTTCGCGCATACGCGGCTCACCATCTAAAACATATTTGCCTTCGCCCAAAGTCAAAAACGCGGTCAAAAAGCGCGCGGCGGTGCCGGCGTTGCCGATGAAGAGTTCGGCATTCTTCGCTAGGATTTTTCCGCCCAAGCCGACTACAGTCATGCTTTCATTTTTTGCGTCAAGAGATACATCAAAACCTAATTCTTTGAGCGCATTGGCGAAATAATGCGAATCATCGGAGAAAAGCGCGTTAGAAAGGGTTGTTTTTCCCTCCGCAAGCGCGGCGATGAGCAGGGCACGGTTAGTCAGCGATTTTGAGCCAGGCACGCGCACGCTGGCGTTGAGAGGGTGGGGGATGGGGATGATTGTTTTTGTCATTGGCTACCTATTTTTTTTGCATCTAATCATTTTTATAATTGGTTATTTAAAATATGGATAGATTCTCTCTATAAAGAATGAGATAGATGAATCAACCCCTCCGAGTGCTACAAGCAATGAAAGTATCCCCATACGTTTTATTGCCCGTGGGTCTTTGCGAATTATTTTAGACATCCTTCTATTAAAAAACAGGAGAATAAACACATCAAAGCCAAATTTAGAGATTCGTCTTTTGCCAAGATTCATCCAAGCAGAATATATAGAGCTTATAGTGATGAGAAGCCCTGTAAAAAAAATTACTAAATCATAGATCAATAACGGTGGAACTCCCATAGATATTTCCTTTTGGCATTTCAGCCAATGATTTCAATCATTCGGTGTTTAGAATAACTCATCCATCAAGCGATAATAGGCTATCTTTTCTTTATCCACATCTTCAACGCCATAGTATTCAAAAAAGAGTTGCTCGTAATCTCCACCTAAATTGTATTGGATGCTTCGCGAAGCAATCGCTAAATCATTATATCTATCTGAAACTCCTGCTCTGTCCAGATCAATGAAACCATTGACCTTATTGTCTTGAATCAGGATGTTTGGAAGACAATAATCGCCATGAGCAAAGACCAAATTATTTTCAGGCTGACGGGTGTTTTGAAGCGTTGAGAGAATTTCCTTGCTTGTCATAATACCAAGACGTTCTTCATCAAAATCACTTTCGTTAACAAGATTATTATCAACATTATATTCAGCACTCTTCAGCTTTTTATCAATACGCTCATCAAAAGGACATGCTGAAATATCTACAGAGTGCATAACGCGTAAACCTTTTGCCAGCAGAAAGACGATTTCTTTATGCTCAAGTATTCCCATCGCTTCAACACAATTTTCTCCAGAGATTTCTGTGAGCAAAAGATATTCGCGCCCTGAATCAATTACATATTCAATGACTTCAGGAACAGGAAGTTTCTTGTCAAGCCACCGAAGAACTTGAACTTCATGCGCAAAGGAAAAGCGCTCCGATACAGCCTGTGTTTTGAGATACATGCCAGACGCTCCATTCAAAATCTTATACACCTGTGAATTTGAACGTCCGATATGGATTTCAACCATTCTTTTATCTTGAAGAAGTTGTTGAATTCTTTGAGGATATTTCGATGTTATTTTCACGCCCTTCTCATCATCTCCTCACGCTTTGCCTTACTCGCATCCAGCAAAATCGCCAAATTCTCCTCATCGCCAGCCTTCATCAGCATCAAAATTTTGTCGATTTCGGCTTTCACATCTTCCAGCGCGGCGACCGTGTTTGATGCGTTTGTCATCACCATCGAGAGCATCATGCTGGTTGGCGTGGCTGAGAGCCGCGTTGCGCTCGAAAATCCACCAGCCTTTAGTTTCGATAGTTTTGTCTCGGTGGCGTGCATCAATGCCACTGCCAGCAAGTGGGGCGCGTGGCTGGTTTTTGCCAACATTCGGTCGTGTTTGACAGCGTCAATCCAGAGCGGGGCACCGCCGATTGCCTCCACCAATTGCGTCAGCAAAGATTTCGTCCGCGCCGATGTGCGCTCGGCGGGCGTGAGCGTGTAGGTGCAGTCGTAGAGCATTTCTTTTTCGGCGTGGCAGATACCCAATTTTTCTTTGCCGCAGAT
>CAZAWS010000396.1:0-2018 GCA_964488755.1 uncultured Anaerolineaceae bacterium
AATTTCCCCAAAAAGTTGACGCTAGTTCACAAATCATATACACTAATCCCATGAATAGGCACTCAAAAACAGGCATGAGTTCTCTTGACCTTCTTGGCGATATTCCGCGCGGGGAAAGAATCCTACTTAAAGTGTTTTTGCGCAATCCCATTATCTCAAAAGCTGATTTTTCTGAACAGGAAGAAAGTTTGAAAGAGAAGAAAAATCTTTCACCAGAAGATATTTCTGAGGCTATAGAAGGGCTAAAAAAACGCGGCTGGCTAAACGAAGATGGGGAAGATTATGTGCTAATGCAACAAAAAAGCAGAGGGAGCAAAACGCATGGATGACCCAAAAAACACATTTTTTTCGCACATCTGAAATAGAAAAGACACTTGAACTTAGAAAAGAAACTATTTAAAATCCGAATAACTTATGTCACAACAAACATTCTCCCCCATCAAAAAAATCGAACCTCGCCTACGCCCCTTTCTTCCTGCCGATTTATACGTCTCGGCATGGGTAGACCCCTCGCCGACTACGTTAGAAAAAGTATTTGGGCATCTTCGCACTCTGCAACGAATTTTATATGATTATTCCTCGCGCCATCTCGCAGAAAATCCGCCTCAACCAGGCGTGGTGCGCCAAGAATGGCAACGCGGCACACTGATCTTTACTGATTTGGCAGGCTTTACACGCCTGATGGAAGCAAACGCAAAAAAAGGGCAAGCGGGCGCGGCATCTTTGCTAAAAGTGCTCAATAATTATTTTGCCGATATGATAGAAATTGTCAGTAAATCAGGCGGGGATTTGCTTGAGTTTACGGGCGATGCTATTTTGGTACTCTTCCCTGCCGATAAAGAAAAAAGCGATTTGCATAAAGCAGTCCGCGCGGGCTTAAGAATGCAACGTGCCATGAACAAGTATGAAGAAATCGCAACCCCACAAGGCAACCTTCACTTAGGAATGCGAATTGGCATTCATCGCGGCAAATTCCTAGTCACAGACGTAGGCACACCGCGCCGCATGGAGCATATCTTGCTCGGTAGCGCAGTTCAAAAAGCCAAATTAGCCGAAGGCGCAGGAAAAGTAGGCAGAGTTTGCCTCACCGAATCGGCTTTTGCTCAGGTAAAAGAAAAATTTGAATTTGAAGAACATATTGCCCAAAATGACGAAAACTATAAATTAGTCATCGATAATTTCAACGATGAGGAACTTGGCGAATACGAACTTTCTAGTCTCGCTCGCAGACGTTTACCTTCTGCCATTCTATTAGACAAAAGCGTGCAAGCTTTGGTGACAGAAATTACGCAAATTTTAGATTCTATAGAGCCTCTTGCCAGCTTCATCCCCTCCCCTGTTTTGAACTTGCTGGTAGAAAGTGCCGCCAAACGCCACATCAAACCAGATTTTCCCACTCCAACAGTCATCTTTGTTAATTTAGTTGGCTTACCCGAATTAGTAGACCGCGCCCTGCCCGGTCAAGAACTAAAAATAGTCAACACGCTCTCAAAAGTTGTCGCCAGAATTAACGCCGCAGTCGAAGAGCAAGGGGGCGTATTGAAAAAAGTAACTTACCACGTCTCTGGTTCTGATATGGTCATTTATTTTGGCGTACTCAACGCACATACAAATGACCAAATCCGAGCCGCTAATACCGCACTAAAAATTCGTAAAATTATAGAAAAGGTCAAAGCCCCTTCCGCTGGTGGCGTATCTACGGAGGCAACTTGCCAAATTGGCATCAATTTCGGTCCCGCCTTTTCTGCCGAAGTTGGCGAACCAAACGGACGCAGGGAATTCAACCTTTTGAGCGATACTGTCAACGTAGCCGCACGCTTAATGGATAAAGCAGAGCCAAATCAGATTTTAGTGAGTCAATCTGTGTATGAGAAAATAAAAGATGATTTTTCATCCAAGCCTTTAGGCGATGTGGCATTAAAGGGAAAAGGCGCGCCGATTCCACTTTTTGAGTTGAATGAGCGTCAAATGTAAAAAAACGGGGCTTTGTGAAATATTGAAAACTCAGTAAAACTTTG
>CAZAWS010000397.1:0-2017 GCA_964488755.1 uncultured Anaerolineaceae bacterium
TTGAAGCGGAGCGACAAGTCCGCAAGCTGATTATGATTGCATCTGAGTCGCAGGCGCCCCTCGCTGTGCGGGAGGGATTGGCTTCGGCTTTCCAGAATATTTACGCTGAAGGTTATCCTGATGAAAATAGCCGCAGGATGAGCGAAGATGAGATTCTTGACCACGATTCTCGTCTTTTGCATTATCGCCGTTATTCTGACCCGCGCTATTATAAAGGCGTGGAATATGCTGACACTATTGAAGCTCTCGCTCGCAGACGCGCGGCAGAAGCCTTCGCCGCGAATGGTGTGACTGCGGATGAGATTTATGTCAACGTGCAGGCTCTTTCGGGCGGCCCCGCTAATAATGCCGTTTATCAAGCCTTGATGGAATTGGGCGATACCGTTTTAGGGATGAACCTTTTGCACGGTGGGCATCTTTCGCACGGTTCGCATGTTAATCGTTCGGGAAAATGGTTTAATGCTGTTCATTATGGCATTGATGCTGAAACCGAGAAAATCGACTACGAAGCTGTCCGCGCTTTGGCGGTGGAACATAAGCCCAAAATGATTATTGCGGGCTTCTCATCCTATTCATGGGTTCCCGATTGGCAGAAATTCCGTGAGATCGCCGATGAAGTTGGCGCGTATCTTCTCGCCGATATTTCTCATATTGGCGGCATGACCGCGGCGGGCGTTGTCCCCTCCCCAATGGGGATTGCGGATGTGGTTATGTCCACGACACATAAATCTTTGCACGGTCCACGCGGCGCAGTCTTGATGACGACAAAACGTCTGATTGCGCGCAAAATTGATCGAGCTGTTTTCCCCGGCGAGCAGGGCGGACCTCACGTCAATACTTTTGTTGGCTTGGCTTTGGCTTTCAAACTCGCCAAAACCGAAGAGTATAAAAAACTCCAGCAACAGACCATAGATAACGCCATTGCGATGGTCGATCAATTCCAGAAACGTGGATTGAAAGTGCCTTTTGGCGGCACAGATACGCATCTGATTAATATCGACTGCCGCAGCATCAAAGGCGCAGATGGCGCAACGTTGAGCGGTGATATGGCATCTCGTATTCTCGATATTGCGGGATTAGTCGTCAACAGAAATACTATTCCGGGCGACCGTTCTGCGCTCGCACCGAGTGGTATTCGTCTCGGCACACCTTGGATTACGCAACGTGGATTTGACGAAGCAAAATCCCGTAAATTGGCTGATGTGATTGCCGATGTTTTGCTCGGCTGTCAGCCTTATTTCATGGATGTGCCCAAGAAACGCAAACGCCAACGCCGCGCAAATATCGACTTTGCGCTGCTGAACGATGCGAAACTTCGTATCCGTGAATTGGCTTTGTCTGCGGGGATGGATTTTGAGCCAATCGACAGCGGATACCCCCACTTCTATTATATTGACGATAAAGCCAACGCCAAAGATGGTTGGGTGGCTTATGACCTGATGGGACAACAAATCCGTCAGACGCTCGATTACGCGCTGAGTGCCGATCTCTCTGCGCTAAAAGATGGGGAGAGCGCGGCAACCTGCGTCCACACCCCAGAAAAGATTGTTAAGGGCACCCTAGCCAAAATCACGAGCGAAGCGTATAGACTCAGTGTCAGCGAAGAAGATGCTACTTTAACCGCCACTTGGCTACGGGACTTATCCGATGGTTACGTCTCCCTAAATATCGAAAAAAGTGATGATTTTGCCGCCAGTCGTGTGCCGGGACCTTTCATCGTCAAAGAATCCGATGAAGCTCCTACGCCCCGTGAAAGCAAAGAAGCGAAAGAAAATGACAAGGCTTTTTATGTGGGCATTGGTCAGCTCGAAGTGAAATCTCGTGAAGCTCTGCCTGATTTCAAATGGGATGAACCCGCCGACCCGCCGCTCCAGCGCACCGCACTTTTCGATGTGCATAAAGAACTCGGCGGCAAATTGATCCCCTTTGCGGGCTGGGAAATGCCCGTTTGGTATAGCGGCGTGATGGATGAGCATCTCGCCACCCGCAACGCCGCCGGACTTTTCGATGTGGCGCA
>CAZAWS010000398.1:0-2017 GCA_964488755.1 uncultured Anaerolineaceae bacterium
CGTATTGCGTAAAGAAAAGCATTACGAAATATGCAATACGAAATATGTGTTTCGGATAACTATTTCTAAGCGTTCAGCCATAATAAGACCTCAGACTTAATCTTTTTTTTCAAACTGGCGAAAAATGCTCATATCTGACCTTTGACAAGGTGTTTTCCAAACAAAATACAGTCGCACTACCCTATTTGACCGCCAAAATTTTGAGCAACTGCCATAAAGGCTTCAAAATCTAGTTATTTTCGGCAAATCTGATGTCTAAAGTCTGAGGTCTGAACGCTTACAACTATTTTTCGTGAATCGCCTTATGTTTGAAGGCTTAACAATCCATCTCTTCATGGGTGATGATGATATTTCTTTTCTTCAGTTCGGCAATAAATTTCTCAACGGGAATGTCCTTGGTTGGCGAGAGCAAACCACGTTTTTTGATGTCTCCACGCAAGAGCATTTGTGTGGCGATGCTGGCTGTGTAGCCAACTGTGCGTTGCATAGCGAGCAAGCCCGTATCTAAATCACGGCGGTCAATCATTTGATAAATGATGCGTTTGCATTTACCGTCTTTAAGCCCGCGCACATCAATACGAATACCAGCTACGTCACGTTCATCGGGAGCATAGTGAATTTGCGGTTCAATTAAATCATGTACAAATTGGCGTGGAGAGACTTTTTGCCCGTCTACTAAAATAGGTTCTTCATTTAAAAATCCCAATTGCACCATCTTTTTCCAGAATGCGGCATGACCGGGCCAACGCAGTGAGTATCGCCCCGTGCTAATTGTGGTATCTCGAATGCCAAAAATATCAAGATATTTGACCGCATCTCCGTTGTAATAGGCTTCCATTTGCCCAAGTGTATCGAGCGTTAGGTTATGCATATTTTCAGGTGAAAACATTTCGCTGGGGCTAAGATGGACTATTTTCCCATCTTTGAGCATTTTTGCAGGGCGTTGGTATGCGCCAAGTACGCCTTCAAATGTCCACGAGATTTTATAATTGATGGCATTATTTGCGGCTTCTGGTTCAGGCACGCCTGTCCCGTAGGCGTGAAGTTCGTGCACTTCGTCTAACTCACGTATCGCTTGCCCCGCCAGCACCAAATCTATGCCGGGGTCGAGACCACATTCGGGCAGGATGGCTGTGTCCACCGCCTCAGCAAGCTGACCCACGTTCGCGTACGTTGGTAGTGCGTAAGATGTTTCGATGAAATGAATTTTGTTTTCAATGGCGAGGCTGAGGACATCCTCCCGAAATCCTTGAGGCAAGAGGAGAATAACCGCGTCCACTTTTTTCATTTGGAGGGATAAAGCGGAACGATCCCGGACATCTAACTTGAGTGCTGTTATTTTGGCGTTATTTAGGTGACGAACGTATTTTTGCAAGTCGTCAAAATTGGCATCTGCCGCGATAACTTGTGTTACCTCTGTGCTCTCAGCTAGGTCGTGGAGGGTGGCTTTGCCTTGCAAGCCGACTCCGAGTAATAGAATTTTCATTTTTTTCTCCTACTTATTTTATTGAATATGGATAAATGTGTGAAGCTTTATTAAAGTGTAACGCATTTTTTTGAGTTTTATGTACTTTTTTTTGGTTTTCCGCTTGTAAAAAGATGTGCTTTACCTTATACTATGACATTCATGTACAAATCCCTGACAAACGACATTATGAGTTGAGAAGGAAAGAGTGCTGGCTTGATGGCCACTGCACCTATTTGTACAAATTATATTAAGAGGAGTAAGAGATGTCCCGTAAATTGTTCCCCGTATTGGCTCTATTGATTGCATTGAGCATGGTACTTGCCGCTTGTGGCGGTGGTGCCGCTCCTGAAGCCCCCGCTGAAGAAGCCGCCCCCGTTGCTGAAGAAGCTGCCGCTGTTGAAGAAGCTGCCCCCGTTGAGGAAGCTGCTGCTGTTGAAGAAGCTGGTGAAACCGAAGGTGCCGCGCCCGCCGAGGGTGGAAGCACTTTAGCTACCGTTAAAGAACGTGGCTACGTAATCTGTGGTGGTAACTCCGGCGTTCCCGGTTTTG
>CAZAWS010000399.1:0-2014 GCA_964488755.1 uncultured Anaerolineaceae bacterium
CAGACATTGCTCCGAGGTTGCCAAAGTAGCTCTAGAGCTGATCGGTGTTTTTTTTTACGCAAGGAGAAATAATAATGAGAGTCGACGAAGAGTTTCGCAATGTCTTGATGAATATAGAAATACAAGTTATTGATATAGCCAATGACAATCCTGAGATTGCAGATTATCAAGTAGAGAAAGTTTATAGTGCGCTCTTGAGTAAATATAAAGCCCTTAATCGCGGGAAAGAAGCAAAAGAAGTTAACTTCAAAGAGCCAACGGATACACTTTATACACAAGTCGGGGCAATTTGTAGCTTTTTTGTTGGAGATATAAAGCCTAAGGATGAAGATGGCGAACCTATAAATATCCCTCTAGACACAATAAGCTATGAAGATATGATAGCTTGCCTAAAATCTCTACGAAAGTCTGTGAAGTTATGGAACAAGGAAGGAGGGCAAAAAGGCTACCTGAACTATGTGAAAGAATTTGTTCCCGTTTCTTCTGACAGAATATAAATTTCTAAGGAATCCAAGATGAAAAAATATATCGCCGCCCTAGATCAAGGCACTACCAGCACGCGTTTCATGATTTTCGACCACGCGGGCGAAGTCGTGGCTGTAGACCAAAAAGAGCATAAACAAATTTATCCTAAACCTGGTTGGGTAGAGCATGATCCGCTCGAAATTTGGGTACGGGTTCATGAGGTGATGGCGGGCGCACTCGAAAAAGGCGATATTGACGCGAGTGACATCGCCGCAATCGGCATCACGAATCAACGTGAAACGACAGTCGTTTGGGATAAGCAAACCGGTGAACCCCTAGGCAACGCGATTGTTTGGCAAGATACGCGTACGGATGAAATTTGTAGCGAGTTGGCAAAAGACACTTCGACTTCGCTCAGTACAGGTGGCGGACAAGACCGCTTGCGTGCCAAAACGGGATTGCCCTTAGCAACTTATTTTTCTGGTCCCAAAATCAAATGGATTTTAGATAGCATTGAAGGTGCGCGCGCGGCGGCAGAGCGCGGTGATTTACTTTTCGGCACAATGGATACTTGGCTTATTTGGAATTTGACGGGGGAGCATGTCACCGATGTAACCAACGCCTCACGCACCTTGCTCATGAATTTAGAAACCCTCGATTGGGATGACGAATTGCTTGAGTTAATGAATGTCCCCCGCGTAATGATGCCCGTAATTCGCTCCTCCTCAGAAATTTACGGGCATGTCAAGATGGGACCCGTTGCACTCGGCGGCGTATTTGAAGGAATGCCCATCGCCGGTGACCTCGGCGATCAGCACGCCGCATTATTTGGACAGACCTGTTTCAATGAAGGAGAAGCCAAAAACACCTATGGGACAGGTTGTTTTATGCTCATGAATACGGGCGAGAAAATAGTGCCCTCAAAAGCAGGTTTACTGACCACACTAGGATATAAAATTGGCGACCAACCTGCCGTTTACGCGCTCGAAGGCTCAATCGCGATGGCAGGCGCGCTTGTTCAGTGGCTACGAGATAATTTAGGCATTCTTGAAAACGCCGCAGATATCGAAGCCCTTGCCCAAGAAGTAGACGACAACGGCGGGATTTATTTTGTCCCCGCCTTTAGCGGACTTTTTGCGCCCTATTGGCGCAGTGATGCCCGTGGCGCAATTGTGGGTATGACGCGCTATATCAACAAAAGCCATATTGCTCGCGCTGCTCTGGAAGCCACCGCCTTCCAAACCCGTGAAGTGTTGGATGCCATGGAAAAAGACTCAGGCGTAGAGCTTACCTCACTCAAAGTAGATGGTGGGATGGTTTTCGATGAACTTTTGATGCAATTTCAAGCCGATCAACTTGGCGTATCCGTAATCCGTCCGAAAGTTACCGAAACCACCGCTCTCGGCGCAGCTTATGCGGCAGGATTAGCAGTCGGTTTTTGGAATAACTTAGACGAGCTTCGCACCAATTGGGGTGAAGGGAAAAAATGGCAACCCAAAATGGAAGCTGAACAACGCGACACGCTCTACGCAGGCTGGAAGAAAGCCGT
>CAZAWS010000400.1:0-2013 GCA_964488755.1 uncultured Anaerolineaceae bacterium
AGGAAAAACAATGTGGTATAAAAACGCAATTTTTTACGAAGTTTATGTAAGAGCCTTCAAAGATAGCAATGGCGATGGGCATGGCGATTTATTAGGCTTAGCAGAAAAATTAGATTATTTGCAAGAATTGGGCATTACAGCTTTGTGGCTTATGCCCATTTACCCCTCCCCGCTCAAAGATGACGGCTACGACATCGCCGATTATTATGGCATTCATCCCGATTATGGCAATTTGGACGATTTTAAGACCTTGCTCACAGAAGCCCACCAAAGAGATATTCGCATTATTCTCGATTTGGTCTTAAATCACACCTCCGATCAGCATAAATGGTTTCAAGAGGCGCGCAAAGATAAAAATTCTAAATATAGAGATTATTATGTTTGGAGTGACGATAATCAAAAATACGCTGACGCACGTATCATTTTTTTAGATACAGAAGAATCAAATTGGACTTGGGACGAAAGCGCAAAACAGTATTTTTGGCATCGTTTTTACTCATCACAACCTGATTTAAATTATGATAATCCCGCCGTGCAAGCAGAAATGCTCCAAGTGATGAAGTTTTGGCTCGATTTGGGCGTAGACGGTTTCCGCGCGGATGCCGTGCCTTATCTTTTTCAGCGAGAAGGCACAAATTGCGAAAATCTGCCCGAAACGCACGCATATCTCAAGAAAATTCGCACCTATCTGAACGAAAATTACGCCGACCGCATCTTATTATCTGAAGCGAATCAATATCCTAAAGATGTTTTGCCCTATTTTGGGGACGGCACCGATGAATTTCAGATGGCATTCCATTTTCCGCTCATGCCGCGCCTCTATATGGCACTCGCCAAAGCCGACCGCGCCCCCCTCGAATGGGTGATGGCAGAGACTCCGCCCATCCCGCCGAATACGCAATGGTGCATTTTTCTGCGAAATCACGATGAATTGACCCTCGAAATGGTCACCGAAGAAGAACGTCAGTGGATGTGGAACCGCTACGCGCCTGACCCGCGCATGAAACTGAACCTCGGCATTCGCCGCCGTTTAGCCCCTCTCGTTGGTGGAGATTTGCGCCGAATCGCCCTGCTGAACTCCCTGCTTTTTACCCTACCCGGCACGCCCATCCTCTACTATGGCGATGAAATCGGCATGGGCGATGATATTTCGCTCCCCGACCGAGACGGAGTCCGCACGCCAATGCAGTGGACGAGTGAAAACTCTGCCGGTTTCTCCTCCGCCGAGCAATTTTACGCCCCGCTCATCAGCGATGAAAATTATGCTCCCCAAAAGGTCAATGTAGTCGCGCAAAAAGCCGCGCCAAATTCCCTTTTCAATATCATTCGGCGGATGATTTTTCTTCGCAAAAAAAACGCCATTTTTGGGCATGGCGGTTTTGCGTGGGTTTCTGCCCCCGCTGCTGTTGCCGCGTATACGCGCCAATTTGAAGGCGAAAAAATGCTCATTCTAAATAATCTGAGCGAAGAAGAGCAAGAATTTACTTTAGAAGAAGATTATCGCGATATTTTGAATGAAAAAAATATCAAAAAAGGCATATTTACACTTCACCCTTATCAGTATTTTTGGCTCAGTTCTTCTCGTAGTAAGGGTTTCAGCTCTTAATTTTCGCGCAAGAAAGGGCTAAAGCCATCACTACAAAGCGCATTAGGTAAAAAAATGATTTTAGGCGGCATAGAACTCGGCGGCACAAAAACCATCTGCGGGATTGGGACGCGGGAGGGCGAAATTCTGGCAGAGAACCGCATCCCTACAACTAATCCATTGGATGTCTTGTCTCGTTGCGTGGATTTCTTCGAGGAGCAACGTGCCATCTTCGGCGAGATATCCGCCATCGGCATCGCATCGTTCGGACCCGTGGGCTTGCGTGCCAAATACGGACACATTTTGCGCACTCCAAAATCAGGCTGGTCTAATACCAATATCGTCTCACCTTTTCACGAGACTTTTAACGTGCCGATCGGCTTCGATACAGACGTAAACGGCGCAGCCCTCGGCGAATGGCGTTGGGG
>CAZAWS010000401.1:0-1989 GCA_964488755.1 uncultured Anaerolineaceae bacterium
AGAGGCACTCAAGTTCAATACACGCGCGAAGCGAAACATCCGCTATAATTCAGTATCTAAATTTATAAGGAGAAAATCATGTCTAATATATATCCGTCCCAACATCCCCTTGTCGCTCATAAATTAACCCGTTTGCGTGATAAAAATACGCAACCCAAAAAATTTAGAGAGTTAATACGCGAAATTGCCGCATTGCTCACTTACGAAGCCACCGCCGATTTAGAGATTACCTCGCGCAAAGTTGAAACGCCGCTCACTGAAACGAATGGTTTTGAACTTAAAGAGAATATCGGTCTCGTGCCTATTTTGCGAGCGGGGTTGGGGATGGTCGAAGGCGTGTGGGAATTAATGCCCTCCGCCGAAGTTTGGCATATTGGATTGTATAGGGATGAGGAGACTCTGCAACCGGTGGAGTATTATAATAAATTGCCCGTTGCCCCCACTGTTTCTGTTTGTCTCGTCCTTGACCCGATGCTTGCTACCGGTGGTTCCGCTGTCGCTACAGTAGACGTGGTGAAACGCTGGGGTGTAGACCGCATCAAATTTATTGCCATGATTGCCTCCCCCGAAGGCATTGCCGCCATGCAAGAAGCGCACCCCGATGTGCCCATTCATCTTGCCGCAATTGATGAAAAGCTGAACGAAGTTGGCTATATTCTCCCCGGCCTTGGTGATGCAGGTGATAGGCAGTTTGGGACAGCGTAGCAGTATTCAGTATCACAGACTTCCGAAGTTTCCAAAACTTTGGAAGTCTGTGATACGCTCAACAATCAGATATAAGGAAAATAAAATGACCCCATTAAAAGAAATTATGCCCCTTTTAGAATCATTCCCTCAAGAAGATGGAGAGATAGTTCTCTCTCAAGCCAAAAAATACGATGAACTACTCGCAAAATTGCCCAAAGCGGCAGACTTTGAAGGAAAAGAGAGTTTTAGAGCAGGCATTTTGGCACTTAACGGTGCTTCTGGCGCGGGACAAAGTTACGTAATGAAGCGTGTAGAGAAGATATTAAAAGAAAAATCGTTGACCTTGCCCCGTATTTATTTGTTAGGAACGCGAAATGCACGCCCCGATGAAGGACATAAAGACCCTTATATTTTTGTGAAAGAAAATGATGAGGGTTTTCAAGATGTTCATAATCCCGATGTTTTCTACGCCCATGCAGATATTTATTATCGTTATCAATCTCGCCCCGGCGCAGATAACGCGATTTTGTTGGCAGATATGAAATCGGCTCAAGAAAAAGTGATGTACCTTGAAACCGTTATCCCCACCTTATTACATCTTCAAGAAAATGAGTTGTCTGGAATTCCTGCATGGGGAGATAAAATGAAAATCATCTATCTCGCTGCCCCCAGCGGAAATGAGTGGGTCTACAGATTGCTCAATCGTGAGCCAAGCAGACTGGTTGAAGAAAAATTCCGTGCAACTATTTTGGGCAGACTTTCATCGTCACTTTCTGATATGGAAATTGCCGCAGAAAAGAAAATTCCCTGTGTGCTTAATCATTATGGACGCGCAGAGCAAGCGGCGCAGGAAATTTTGAATTATTGGGGCGTGTAAGTACTCAAGCATGTAATTGGTCACCCCCTCCGCTCTAGCCGCTGTCCCCGGCGGCGGGAGCGATATTTTAATGGGGGAGTGTGACCAATTACGATAATTCTGGTACTGATCGAGCATTTGGTGTGCTACATAAAGCGTCTATCAAATCCATAGAGGCATCTTCGAGCCTAGAAAAATTCTGGTAAACTTCTTGACGAAACTGTATAAATTGGGTGGCATTTATTTGAACATTCATGCCCCCTATTTTCTAGCAGTTCTACCCTTTTTGTCAAAAGCTCAAATTCTATAGGAGCACTAAAAGGTTGTTGGAACTTTTCCCTCACCCTGACCTTTCGCTACGCTCAGGTCGTCCCTCTCCCAAAACGGGAGAGGGGAAATTCTCCCCCATTTTGGGGGAGATGCCCGAAGGGCAGAGAGGGCAGCGT
>CAZAWS010000402.1:0-1987 GCA_964488755.1 uncultured Anaerolineaceae bacterium
GCGGCAGTTGATGCACAGAAAAAAGAAGAACAACGCCTAGCAGGTTTGCAAGCATATTATGATGGGCGAAAGGCTGGGGAAGAAAGAGACCCTCTTGCTGAATATATGAGAGCCGAAGAGTGGAGAGATAAACATAGCTTGGATGCTATTGAGCGTGGGCATAAGCCTTGGTCTCCTTTTCCCCCACCTGAAAGAAATATAACTGTTGTGCAACAAGTTGGGAATTGGATGCGATCTAGAGTTGAACCTTTTGTCCGCTATCCTCCACCATTTTTGAGTGTGTCATACAACGTGGACATGCCTTTTTCACCCAAAAATTTGTTTACAGATGAGTTGATTTCTTATCAGCCTTCTGCTCACAATATTTTTGAAAGCATGGTTTATCAAAAAGATTCTATTAGTGCGTCGAGTACAAATATCATAACATCAAATCCTTCTGGCCGTTTGAATCTAAACACTTCATATGGGCGTTTGACATTTCGAGGGTCAGAAACTTCCTCTGGCCAACGCACAGATTATTTTATTCAACCAGGCGCATTGAGTTTTGGGCAAATAATATCAGCACCAAGTAGACTAACTTCTAATGCACGAGACATAAATGTAAGTGCTTTTGATATTGATCTTGTCGGGAAAAATTGGACTTCTTTCAAAGTATCGCATGCTGTAGGGACATCAACACCATCCTTAGGACCAACAGAATTGCGTTCAGGCGAAGAGTATTCTATATCCACTGTTGAAACGCTTAAAGGAGAGATTAATGTTCACCGTTCTCCTCGAGCATTATTGGCAATTGTCGCGCTTGCTTTTGCGTTAGAAGCTGGATTAGGAGCGGCAGTAATAGAAGCGATTCCATCCGTGACAATAATAAAAGAAACACTGCAAGCACTTCATCCTTAGAAAGGCTATCTCTTAAAATCACTTATGCAAATAAAAACACTATTTTTTATATTACTCTTACTTTTATCAGGGTGTACAACTCAGTCTATCAAAAATGTCGCTCTAGAACCTATCCCTCGAGAAATAAGTTCTCCAGATGAATTACCTGAAGAATTAGCTTCTCGGCAAGTCTATTGGCAGAATTCTTTTGTCCATCTCTCGGGAGAGCCAATTGAGTATGACCCATTTGTATTTTTAAATGAGCAAGAGATATCTGGAGTTGTTCCTATACTCTCTCATAATGAAAGGTACTTAGTTTATGGGCATGGAAATTTTTCCAAAATTAGTATCTGGGATTTGAATACTAATAAATCGAGAGAACTGATAAATACTTCAGAAGATTTATCTCACAGTGCAACAATTGGGGGGATAGCGTTTACTCCAAATGATGACATGATATTTTTTTCTTATAATTGGCATAGCGATAATGGTGAAACTCACGCGGGCTTAGCAACGATAGATTTAATTACTGGGGCTATTGTAGAATTAGATATAGCTGAATTTCAGATAGCCTTCCACGATATTGACGTATCTTCTGATGGTGAATGGGTAGCAACAGATATGGTAGCTTTAGACAAACAGGTTTGCCTTTTGATAAATTTAGAGAGACAGAAGGTCGAGTGCATGACTTTTAATGAAGGATGGTATAGTTCTGTAAACTTTACAAACAGCAACGATTATATTGCGTACAGTCATCACAGAAAAATCAATTCGCCATCTAGCATTATGCTCTCCAAGATTGATGGTACTGAGAATCAACAATTAGTCTCTGGTTTAGCAATAGCAGAAATACTTTTTGTTACTAATAACGAGATTGTATTTGCTGGTGCTACATATGACAAACCAAAATGCGGGTATTTATATGTAATTAACCACGATGGAAATGATTTAAGGAAATTGTCTTACTTAGGAGAACAATGTTTATCAGAAGAGTAACTCTATTGCGTTCTACAATAAAGGAAAAAAGATTTCATGCTAAAACCCCTCCAAAAACATGCCCCCACCATCTGAAAAACGCCTTATACATTGACTATGAACTTCACCCGCCCCA
>CAZAWS010000403.1:0-1976 GCA_964488755.1 uncultured Anaerolineaceae bacterium
AATGACAAAGAGAATAAACACCACAGAGGTTGTTTCTTGCCTTTTGAATCTTTTTTTTAGTTTTTTAAGTTCTTTTTCGCGCGCTTCGCTTCTTCGCGGTGAAAAGCAAAGTTTTACTGAGTTTTCAGTAAAACGTATTTAGTGTTTTACGAAACACAAAATACGCAATACTTTACTTCTCCGCTATAATCTCTCCATGTCCAAACTAAATCGTAAGAAAAAACTCTTCTCGAAGAAAAAGAAAAAACGATTTCCCTTCTGGCTTCTCCTGCTGGGACTTTTAGCCTTGCCTTTTTTTCTTATCCCTACCGCAGAGCCTAAAGTAATCTCCACCCCCGTTGGACTAACCCGCGAAGCCACCGCGCCGCCAACGTATACGCCCCTCCCCGCGTCCACGTCCACGCCCCTCCCCTACCCCACGGGCGTTCACGGCGGACGCATCATCTTCACCTGCACGCGCGGCGACTATAATCAAATCTGTATGGTCAACAAAGATGGCAGTGGTCTGCTCCAAATCACGCACGATAACGTCAACCACTACTACCCCTCCCTCTCTCCGCAAGGCGAAGTCATCATCTACGCATCAAATAAAAGTCTGGGCACCTTCGACCTTTATCTCCTCGTTCTCAGCACCTCCCAAGAAATCGAACTTACGCACGAAATAGGCAACGTCTTCTCCCCCGCCTACTCCCCCGATGGCGCAGAAATCCTATTTATCAACAAACCCGAAGGCGAGCCAACGGGATTATGGATTATGGATGCAAGTGGCGAAAACGCCCGTCTCATTTATGGTGGACGAAATGAAGCCGGTGCAAACCCCATCGTTAGTGCAGCATGGTCACCCGATGGCAAGCAAATTGCCCTCGCCATGACAGTAAATCAAGCCTTCGAATATGAGATTTTCATCTTAGATTTAGACAATGTGGACACCCCGCCCCGCCGCGTGACCTATGGCTTGCTTGGCATTACCGGAAGCGTTTCCTGGTCCCAAGACGGAAATTCCCTCCTCCTCTCCGCAGGACCTCCTCTCGATAAAGATGTTTTCGACTACGAAATAGAAACAGGAATTATGACGCGTCTCACCGCGGGCGGAAATAATAACTCGGCCGTCTATTCCCCCGATGGCAAATGGATAGCCTACAACTCCCTCCGCAACAACGACCAAGCCGATTTATATCTCATGCGCCCAGACGGAAGCGAAGTTCAGCAAATCACCGATCATCCCGAACCCGATTGGCAACCGCAGTGGGAACCGTAAAAATTGGTCTTTAAAGCGGTGGCTTGTAAATGGTGGCTTGGAGTCTGAAATCTCCCGATTTCGGATTTTTAGCAAAAGTCCAAAGTCTGGAGACTTTGGACTTCGACTCTACGAAAAAACTTATCACTTACTTTAGAACCACTCCCCAACTAATCAACCTTCTCAATCTTCCAATCAAGTCTGGGTCTAATGCTACCCGGTCGCGGCTCATCCCAGTGCATACCGGGCGCGCCAGCGGGATCAACATTAAACTCCAGCGTGCGCTCTTCGGCAAAATAGCGGCGGATGCGGTACGCGCTCGCGTTCACGCCCAGCGTATATCGCCCCGTGTTCAGCAAATCGGGCGGCACCACGCAACGGCTCACAAATCGCCCTGCTTTTCGCTCAGAATGCGTATTAAACATTTTCGGATCATCGGTATCGAAGGATGTGAAAACTGGTTCACCGCGCGCCGTATACAGATAGATTCCGACTCGTAAACCAGTGATCGGTTCGTCAAGTTGATATTCAAATTCGAGCGTAAATTCTTCGGTGGATCGGACAGTCTCAACGACATTTCCGCGATTATCGACAATGCGGATCGCGCGTGGCGTGAACGGGGGTGCTGTTACCGGAACATCTTCCGCTTCCCAAACTTTTTCCCCTGCCCGCGCGTGCCCAGCCGAGAGATAATAATCGACTGCTTCGGCAGTAGGCGCACGCATAATCATTTTCCCTT
>CAZAWS010000404.1:0-1967 GCA_964488755.1 uncultured Anaerolineaceae bacterium
TTGGCAAGAAAAAGCAATTAAGGAAATTATTACGCTCTTGAGAGATGATTACCCAACGCTGATGAGCGTACTTGGCGCATTAGGAGAAGTTTAAACACAAAGGTTCTCTAAGTTTTGTCTTTTTAACTTTGTGTTTCTTCGCGCCCTTTGTATTTAAGGAGTTTTTATGAAAAATCAATCAATTGGTTATTTAGTCGGCGGCGGATTAAAAGAATCTTTCCGCGTCCGTTTAACCGTCCCATCGCAAGAAGTGCAGGAGGGCGCGTTCACTGTTATCCGTAGCGGCGAATGGCAGTATTATGGCATCGTCACCGACATCCAGCTTGGGGCGACTGACCCGCGTTTTGCGGATGAGCAGACCGAGATGCGCTTCCCGCCCGCGTTGGCGAACGCGTTGCATGGACAGACTCTTTATACAAATTTGGAAATTCTGCCAACCCTCATGCTGGATGTGGGACCCGAACCCGATTCAGACGTGTATTCGGCTTGGGTGCAGGAAATTGACTCAGGTGCGCGGGACGAACCGCGTCCGAGACCGGTCAAGAATATTCCGCCGCACCACGCTCAGGTCACGCTCGCCTCAGCGGGGGATATTGATGAAATCTTCGGTAAAGATGAAGATGGCAACTTCGAGATCGGCACCACGCGCGAGCAAGGTCATCCCGTCCGCATTAATCTCGATACATTTGTCCAGCGTTCATCGGGCGTTTTCGGCGCAACTGGCACAGGAAAATCCTTCCTGACGCGCATTATTTTGGCAGGATTAATCGACCACAGTGCAGCATCCGTTTTGGTTTTGGATATGCACAACGAGTACGGATTTGACGACACAGCCACCGACACGGGAAAAACTGTGGCGGGATTGAAAACCCTGTTCGGCAATAAAGTGCAAATTGTGGGGCTGGGCGCGGGGACGAATATCCGCGGCGCAAACCCGGATTTTCATCTTGAGATCGCTATGGGCGACATCCAGCCTTCTGACGTTTTGATGCTGACCCGCACCTTAAATTTGCGCGAAACAACCCCCACTGTTTTGAGTGCGCTACAACGAACTTTTAAGAAAAATTGGTTCAAAGCTTTTAGCCAAATGCTCAACGGCGCGATGTCCGAAATCGAAGACGAAAATGGCAGAATAAAGAAAGTGCCTGCGCCAGAAAGCATTGCGTTCTGGGCAAATGAAAACGGAATTAACGTGATGGCAGCCGAAGCCCTGCACTCCAAGCTGGGACGGCTCTTTAACGCGCCCTATATCTCTGAAAAACCCGCCGCCGACTCTGTGAAGCAGATGGTAGATAATTTAGACAACGGCAAACACGTCATTTTATCTTTCGGCAAACACGACTCCGATTTAGACTATCTACTCGTCTCCAATTTGCTGACGCGCAAAATTAGCTCGGTCTGGGAAAAACGCGTCAATGACTTCCGTACACATGGGAAAGATGAACCACGCCACCTGATTTTGGTCGTGGAAGAAGCGCACAAACTGCTCAGCCGCGAGATGGCATCCCAAACGACCTTCGCCACTATCGCCCGCGAAATGAGAAAATACTACGTCACGCTGATGATCGTGGATCAACGCCCCTCGCAGATTTACGACGAGGTCATGTCGCAATTGGGGACGCGTATCTCCGGCTGGCTCGGCGATGATGACGATATCCGTGCGGTGCTCTCTGGGTTGGCGGGGCGCGAAGCTCTGCGTGGGATGTTGGCGCGTTTGCAACCCAAAGAGGAAGTTTTGCTCTTGGGTTGGGGTGTCCCGATGCCACTACCGGTGAAATCACGGCGTTATGACGATGATTTTGTGAGAGAGTTGCGAGGAGGAAAGAAGAGGAAGCGCGATCCGTTGAAGGAGATGGGATTTTGATGGCATTAGCACCGCTCGTGTGCAAGCCTGACAAGCATAAAGCTAAAGGTAAGCGTTCAGGGGACTCAAAATAGAACGCGGATTTTACGGATCAGACAGATTT
>CAZAWS010000405.1:0-1953 GCA_964488755.1 uncultured Anaerolineaceae bacterium
ATTTTTTATTCAACTTCCTTTTGATAGAGAAGATAAGAGTAGATGAAAAGGTATGCGGTTACGCCAAGGACAGGAAAGAGCATAAGCCACACGGCGTACGCTTCAAAGAAAACGCCGAAAAAAGCAAGCACGCCTGATGCGATGAAGAGCTTGCCGCCGATGGCGTGCGTTTTCTCCCAGACGGTATCATTAGAAAGTGTCCATGGATTACGAATACCGATGAACCAATTTTTCTTTGCGCTTTTGAGCATATAGCCGATGAGGATATAGAGAAACCCAATTGCAGGAATGATAGCTAAATTCATGTTGAATTCATAGAAGTTCCACAGCATGGTTAATGCCCAAATATAGCCCAAGAAAAGAATAAAGAATAAAATAAAGAGATTGAAGATATTGCGAAACTCTTCGATATTTTCTTTGAGCGGGTCAATCTTCGGAATAAGAAGAAACATGCCCAGCAAGAGTACAGAAATAATGGGCATCAAAAAAACGCCCCAAAACTTATCCATATACCCATCCACTTCGCCACCTTCGCCCCAGTGCGAGGCGACCTGATCTGGCAATTCAGCGTAGAGAAACGCGCCCAAAAGGAATATAAATGCGATTATGATGATTGCAATGATAGTGGTTGTTTTTGTGTTCATCTAGAAATCCTTGAAATACTATGTTTCATGTGAAACATAAACCAAAGTGCCGTTTGTGTTTCTTTTCAGGAACAAGATAAATCTTGCGTTACAACAAAAGTGTTTCATGTGAAACACCGATGCTTATTTTTTGTTTTCTATTCTCTCTTCATCACCCTTCCAAATCCAATAAGAGTAAGCAAAAAGAAGAATAATTGAGATAAAAACCATGCCGAAAAGTAGTCCAAATGTTAGCTCTGCGTTATGGAGAAATCCGCTTAAGAAAACGAATAACCCTGTTAGAAGAAAAAGCCACCCACCTAAACGATGCGTTTTATTCCACGAAGTTTCGCTAGAAAGCGTCCACGGGGTGCGAATGCCGAGCATAAAATTACTACGAATTTTTCCAAGATAATTGCCAATTATCATAAAAAAAATGCCTAATCCAAAAGCCATTGCAGATGAAATATCAATATCGTGTCCCAGCGCTACCAAAACTGTGACTAAATGTAATCCCGCTACAAAGAGAAGAACGCCGCCAATAATAATTTTGTAGGCTTTTTGAGACTGTGCAAAATTCTCTTTTCGTGGTTCCATACGAGGGATAAAGAGCAATAGCATTGTCAGAAAAAGTACAGTGAAAGGACCCACTAACAGCCCAACTGTTTTGTTGGCATATCTATCTACCTCACCTTGCACATTCCAATGAAAGGGGATTTGAGCATCCGCGGGGATTTTACTCCACGCCCAAATCGTCAACGCAAGAGTAAAGAGAAATACCATCCCGCTGAAAATTAATATCTTTTTATAATCGTTTTTATTTTTCATCTTTCTTCCCTCGCGGTTCAATTTCAAACATCTGCATCATGCCCCACATCGCTTCCTCTAAGACGCTGACGTTAAGTCTGTAAATAATAAAATTTCCTTCGCGCGTGCCTTGAATTAAATCTGCTGCTTGCAAAACAGAAAAATGCCGCGAAAGGGTAGGTTTTGTCGAAGTAAAATGCTTGGCAATTTCTCCAGCGTTCATATTTTTTTTGCGGAGCAATTGCAAAATTTTTCTGCGCGTAGGGTCAGAGAGTGCTTTATATACTTTTGTTGCCATATTTTCCTTTGTATCTATTTAGCAGTTTAGCTAACTAGTTAATTGCAGTGTATATTAAAATTAGGGAGGTGTCAACAAAGTGGGCGTGTTATAGTTTTTGATCTTTACCGAGAAGAAGCAAAGAACGCAAAGAAAAACTTGAAAACATTAAACCATTGTCTCAAAGGTAAGAAAGGATCAAGGTTTGCTCCCTTTGTCCTTTTTATTTTTAAAACTTATTTTCAC
>CAZAWS010000406.1:0-1950 GCA_964488755.1 uncultured Anaerolineaceae bacterium
GAAGAGTATTACACAGACAGAAAGCCTTTAACGCGAATTTAGCGAATGCCGCGAATGCCGCGAAAAAAGCTTTAAAAATTCGTGTTTTTCGCCTTTTTCGCGCTTTTCGCGTTGGAAAAGTGATAGTTTTGGAACGCTTGCTAGTCACTTCAAAACTCAAAACACCTTGTTTTATCAAAATATTTTGACCACGTTTAACTACCATGATACCGCGAAAAAAGCTTTAAAAATTCGTGCTTTTCGCCTTTTTCGCGCTTTTCGCGTTAGAAATTTAACAATCTAAGAATGAAATTTTCTGATCAAATTAAAAACACAACTATCGAATTAGCCTAAAAACGTGACCATTAGAAGAGAAGCGGGGTTGTATACCAGAACGGCCTTATTATTGAAGGAGATAAATATGAAATTATTAGAAGGAAAGAAAGCCCTAATTTTTGGCATTGCAAATAACCGCTCAATTGCTTGGGCTGTAGCACAAGCATTTTCTAACGCAGGCGCAGAAGTAGGCATTAGCTACGCGGGCGAAATTTTAAAGCGGCGCGTTGACCCACTCGCAGAATCTATTGGCTGTGATTTTGTAGAAGAGTGTGATGTAAGCAAAGATGAAGACATAAACGCAATTGCAGAAAAAGCCAAAGACCGCTTTGGGAAAATTGATATTCTCGTTCACTCCATCGGATTTGCTGACCGCAACGAGTTGCGCGGTCCCTTTTATAACACCAGCAGAAAGGGATTTCATCTCGCTATGGATATTAGCGTTTACTCTTTCATTGGCTTGGCACGCGCTTTTCAACCCCTAATGAATGAAGGTGGCTCGTTGCTGACCATGACCTATCACGGCTCAAATAAAGTGACCCCAAATTATAATGTGATGGGAATCGCCAAAGCCGCGCTAGAAGCCTCTACTCGTTATCTTGCTTTTGATTTTGGGAAGCAAAAAATACGCGTCAATGCCGTTTCTGCCGGACCTATCCGCACTTTGGCGGCAATGGGTGTAGGCGATTTTAAGACCATGTATAAGGCTTTTGAAGCAATGGCACCTCTCCACGAAAATGTAACAACTGAAGATGTAGCAAACGCGGCTCTTTTCCTTTGCTCTGATATGTCTGCACGCACAACGGGAGAAGTTCTATATGTCGATTCTGGCTATAATATCATGGGCGTACCCGAAGCAATTGATGAGTAAATTGTAAAATAAAAGATGATAAAATAGGATGCAGAAACCTGCATCCTATTTTTTATTAAGAGAGAAAATATGTTTAAGCGAAGCCCAAATAAAGAAGAAGCGACTAAATCAATTTCTGCCGTAGAACGAATTACCTCCGTGCTTGGCACTGGCATTATCTGGCACGGCGATTTAGATGGTAGCGGCGGTGTGCGCATCGAAGGTGCATTCGAGGGGACAATTGCCCTGCGCGGCATGTTAGTTGTCGGCGAGACGGGGCGCGTTACTTGCGAAAATATCCGCGCCAACACAGTTATAGTCGCGGGAGCGGTGCGTGGTAATATCACCACCAAAAAACTAGAGATACGCGCCGCAGGCCGCGTTTGGGGCGATGTGGTCACGACCGCATTCGTCACCGAAGAAGGCTCTTTCTTGCGCGGGCAAATCCGCATGGAAGAAAGCATTGACCTCGAACTGGGTGAGGCACCAGAATCTACACCATCAGAAGAAGCAGAAGCAACTATAGCCGATGCTGAATAACCCTACGCTGAAAAGATTGTGTAGGTTTTAGTCAAATACCACTACCATAGATAGTGGCTTGTATAACAGAGTGAATTTTAGGAAGAGTATGCCAACGAATCGTGGGGATGCTACACCCCGCCCTCACCCCTTCGATAAACTCAGGACAACGCCTGACCCTATGCTCAGGCCGTCCCTCTCCCAAAACGGAAGAGGGGAAATTCTCCCCCATTTTGGGGGAGATGTCCGTAGGACAGAGGGGGGGG
>CAZAWS010000407.1:0-1947 GCA_964488755.1 uncultured Anaerolineaceae bacterium
ATTCATAGGCTGAAATACCAAGTCCGATTAATCGGACTTTCTGTTTGAGCAGAGATTTCAATCTCTCGCTCCACAGAGGTCGAGCATTCATCAATCCCCTCTTCGTCTCCCCTTCTTTCTCCTATCTTTTTTCTCGTTTCCTCTATACCCTTTTCCTAAATACGCCCCAAAGAAAAATATTAACCCGCTAAAATATACCCACACTAAAAAAGCAATAATAGTAGAAAAAGAACCATAAACAAGATTGGTACTTGTCAAAAAACTGGCAATATAACTAACAAAAAAACGCTTCGCAAGCTCCCATAAAAAACCAGCGGCAACAGCTGCAATCCAAACATCGTGCCACGCGGGGCTATTATGTGGCATAAAGCGGTAAAGTAAACCAAAAAGCATAATATTAATAAATACCGAAATAATGAAAGTTGACCCTGAAAGCAAAAAATAAGGAACATTTGGGAGTAAATTCTCTACCAAAGGCGCAAACCATGTGCTAAGAAAAAGAAAGGGCAAAATAATAGCATTCAAGCCAATAACAAAAAGTAAAGCAAGCCCCCTATAACGAAGCCGAGAACGTGTAAGTCTGCCTTCCCAAATATTATCCATCACACGTGCAACAATGCTAAAAAGTGTTGAGCCAGCCCAGCCCAAAATCAACAAAGCTGTAGTGGTCATTGAACCACGAGATTGCACAATATTTTCAATATTTTCCCCTACTAAACTGGTAATCCCAGGCATAATAAATTCTAATTGCGTGATAACCTCATTTTCTACCCAAAGCGGGTCGAACCAGCGGCTGGCAATGGCAACAACGAGCAACATAAAAGGAAAAAAAGAAATAAACGCAAAATACGCTGTCCCTGCCGCGGCAAGAATCGAGTTGAGGGTAAAAGTTTCACCAAAGGCTTCACGCCAAATCGCAAAATGTTCTTCTTTTTTCATAGAATTGATTATAGACGAAAAATCATTTTTCTGAACGATTCCTGCAATACTTCCAAGCTCTTAAAATTGTAAAATTCAGTACATATTCTGACAACACTTAGGAGAACTTCTTGGCAGCTTATCTCGGCGAACTCGCCGCCCTCGCAACATCACTCAGTTTTTCTTTTGGTTCAAGCGCATTCACCATCGCCGGAAGACGTGTCGGCTCACTTGTAGTCAACCGTATCCGCCTTGTTTTTGCCGTAATTTTTCTCAGCATCACACACTGGGTTATGCTCGGCTCACTTATTCCCTTCAACGCTGCCCCAGAACGCTGGTTTTGGTTTGGTCTTTCTGGCATCGTAGGGTTGGTTGTAGGCGATATTTTTCTCTTTCAATCTTTCGTTCTCGTTGGACCACGCATCGCAATGCTCATGATGAGTCTCGCCCCTATCTTTGCCGCGCTACAAGCGTGGGCATTTCTAGGAGAATCTCTAAGAAGCGGACAAATTCTAGGCATTCTGATAACTTTAATGGGGATTATGTGGGTCGTAGTGGATGGAAAGAGAATAAACGGGGGCGCGCGTGATTACAAACGTGGGATTATCTTCGGCTTGGGTGCGGCAATTGGGCAGGCTTCTGGGCTTGTGCTCGCCAAAAGGGGCTTCGGAGGTGATTTCTCCCCCATCTCTGCCAACCTGATTCGGATGCTCAGCGCAATGGTCGTTTTGTGGATAATCACTCTTCTACAACGCCAATTTAAAAGCACCTTGCAAACCTTAAGCAACGACAAAAAAGGCGTTCTCCTTACGGGGGCGGGTGCATTTTTTGGACCTTTTTTGGGGGTCACCCTCTCTCTTTTTGCCATTCAGCATATCGAGGTAGGTGTTGCCAGTACACTAACTTCCTTACCCCCCATCTTTTTGCTCCCAATTAGCTACTTCTTCTTCAAAGAAAAGTTCGGCTGGGGGAGCATAGCCGGGACTTTTCTCGCTATGGCTGGCGTTGCTTTGCTCTTTTTGGTGGGAT
>CAZAWS010000408.1:0-1931 GCA_964488755.1 uncultured Anaerolineaceae bacterium
GGATCAGGGATCAGTATATTAGGGTTAAAGTAAACCGTCAGATTTTACCACTTTAGGAAAAATTATTCTTTAGAAGCAGCGATGATTGGGTCTGGCTCTGCTCTCCCCTAATTCCTAATCCCCAATCATCTACCCGCCTAATAACGCCGCCAAATCCGCCGCAATAAAGTCTACTTTCGGCAACCAAGCCTCGGCTCGCGCGCGTGCCGTCACGCCGCTGAGAACGCAGGCAGTTTTGCATCCCGCATTTTGCCCGCCGAGAATATCCGTCTCCAATCTATCCCCAACCATCAGGGTTTCTGCTGGGGAAACGCCCATCTTTTGCATAGCGAGTTCAAAAAGATAAGGGCTGGGCTTGCCTGCCATAATTGGCGCAACACCCGAAGCCGTTTCTATAGCCGCGAGCAAAGTCCCTGCGCCGGGCATTAATCCTTCGGGCGTAGGGAAGGTTTTATCAGGATTTGTGGCATAAAAAGGCGCACCTTTTTGAATGAGAATAGAAGCATTGGCGATTTTTTCGTAATTTAGTGCCCAATCCATCCCAACCACCACCGCAAGGGGATTTTCCGGAACATTTTTCTCGGTGAAGACGCGAAATCCCCGTTTTTCAACTTCGCCAATGATTCCTTCCATCCCGACCACATAGAGATCGCCGCCTTGGGGGAATTTCTCTTGCAAAAGTGCGGCGGTGGCAATCGAGGAGGTAAGGATGTTAATGCCTTCGGTATTTACGCCGAAACTCGCCAATTTTTCAAGACGTTCTTCGCTTGTACGCGTGGAATTATTGGTGGCGAGCGTTACTTTTAGCCCTAATGCGCGTATTTTTTCAAAATTTGCGGGCAAATCGCCAATTGCTTCGAGGTCTTTCCAGAGAACGCCGTCTAGGTCAAGAATGAGGGCTTTTATTATTGGGGGGATTATCATATTTTTAGAATTTTTTCAACAAATAATCTACTACCGGTTGATCGAGTAAACCTTCTTCAGCATGGAAGCGGTTTTCAAAGTTTTCGTTGCCAAGAAATGAATTTAGCGATTCTCGCGCTGTTTGGTTATAAACGCCATCAAGTTTTGGTTGATAATAGCCTAGCTTCGCCATAATTTTTTGTAAATCTATCAAGACCGCACCTTCTAATTTAACGCGCTCGCTTTTGGGCGATGTGCCCATATATAATTCGTGGAGTTCGAGCAGTTCACCGAGTTCTGCAACCGGGTCGTGGGCATTGTCTACGCGGTAATCTATCCAGCGGTCGAGAAAGCCGCCATAACCGCCCTGAGGCTTGGCAACATAAATTGCTGAGGCTTGTCTGCCGCGTTTATCGCCACCGGCACGGTCACCGGCATAGAGTGCGGCATAAAGCCGCTTAGGGAGATCGCCTTTGGTTTCGAGGAAGATTTCTTCCATTTTTTGGATGATTTTTGCGCCCACGAGGATATTTCCCTGAATGGCGTAGCCTTTGCCGGTTAGCCCCCCAGCCCAGTCGTGGCATTTTTCTCCGGTGAAGGTGACGGCGTTGCCGCGCGCATCCACAATGCCCACTTGACGAATCTCGCGTTCCCCATCGCTTGCCAGCAGTTTCTCTAGCGTTTTTTCGGCGGAGACACCTTCTGCCATCATCTTTAGCCCATTGGGACCATAAGATGTGTTGATATAGGATTGCGTGGCGACTGCGCCAATTTCGGCTTTGACCCAAGGGACAGCTGCGCCCACGGCGAGAAATTTAGAAGCGACTGCAACGCCCCAAGTTTTGGCTTTGAGGTCGCAGGCGACAATTGAAAATGTTGAAAATCTTGGCATATTTTTCTAGCTCATATAGCCACAGACTTCCGAAGTTTCTAAAACTTCGGAAGTCTGTGGTCTGTGGTTGTTATTTTACGGGAAAAAGCTTATCGAAGCGTATCTGGTTCAAATCATGTATGCTGAGCCTGACGAA
>CAZAWS010000409.1:0-1914 GCA_964488755.1 uncultured Anaerolineaceae bacterium
CCTACTACCCTAACTTCGCCTTCATCGCTTCATTCAGCGCGGGGACAATCTCGTGTAAATCGCCAACTACACCGTAGCGGGCTTTTTTGAAGATGGGGGCATCGGGGTCTTTATTGATGGCTACAATCACTTTGGAATTTCTCATGCCAGCCAAATGTTGAATTGCACCAGAAATGCCGTTTGCAATATATAAATCCGGGCTAACGACTTTACCCGTTTGCCCAACCTGATTGGCGTAAGGGACGTAATTTGCATCTACTGCGGCGCGGGAAGCACCGACTGCGGCACCGAGGGTTTTCGCCAAATCACCGATGAGGGCAAAGCCTTGTTGGGCACGCCAAATTTCGGCTGCTTCGTCATCTAAATCGGCGGGAGGTTCTAGGTTAGGATTGTTGGAAGTCCCTCGTCCACCAGAGACGATAACGCTGGCATCAGTGAGGCTCACACCGCCGCCGCTTTCTGCATATCCGGTTATAGTTGATTTTTCTTCACCGACAGTGACATCTACTTTGGTGGGCGTACCAGTTTTAGCGGCATCAAATTCTGGTGCGCTAAAGGCACGTCCGCGTAGGGTAATAATTTGGGGCGTGGAAACACAGGCAATTTTTTCTAATAATTTGCCTGCATAAATGGGACGGGTAGCTATAACTTTTTCGCCTTCGAGTTCTAAGGCAATGACATCTACGAGAACGCCGCTATTCAAATCGATGGCGGTCATCCCAGCAAGTTCACGCCCGCGAGATGTTGTGGGAAAGAGCAGCAAGCCTAAATCCACGTCTGATGCCAGCGCAGAGAGGGCAGTAGCATAATTTTCAACGCGGAAATCTTCGAGGGCAGAATCATCGCCCAGAAGAACTTCGTCTGCGCCATATCCAAACGCTGTATTTGCTAATTCGTCAACATTTGCGCCAAGTACAACTGCGGTGACTTCGCTACCGAGCGTTTTTGCCGCACTGATGGCTTCCCAAGATGCGGGGAGGGCTTCACCTTTGAAGTGGTCAATATATACCCAAGTTTTCATAAGATTTTCTCCTCCATGATTTTGTTAGCAAGTTTTTCCGCTATTTCTGTGGCACTGCCACCTTCGATTATTTCTGTGCTTACTTTACGCACAGGGGGATTTTCGATAGAGAGCCATTCGACTGTCGATACAGGAGCTTCAATGCCAAGTTCTGCCAAATCCCATTCGGGGATAGTGGCACGGGAGGCTTTGCGGATACCCATAAAAGATGGATAGCGTGGCTCGCCGTAATCTTTAACGAGGCTAAAAACTGCGGGAAGGGTTGCTGTCACAGTTTGCTTGCCTTCTTCGATAGTGCGATCTACGGTGACATTGTCACCATCTACTTCAATGGATACGGCGAGCGTTAAGGCAGGCCAGCCGAGGACGCGCGCGGTTTGAACTGGCGTGATGCCTGCGTCACCATCAATGGCTTGTTTACCAAAGAACGCCATGCTCACATCGCCCATTTTTTCAATTGCCGCGGACAGAACTTTGGCAGTTCCTTGTGTGTCGATATTGGCGAGGGCATCGTCAGAAATCAAAATGGCTTCTTTGCATCCCATTGCAAGGGCGTGTTTTAGTGCGGTTTTGTCGCCGCCCATGCTAATGGCTGTTACATCACCACCTGTATTGAGGGCGGCTTCTACAGCGTATTCATCCCAGGGGTTAATGACCAGCGGTGCATCGCCCCAGTTGGCTTGTCCGTCTTCTGCAACTAGCGTTGCGGCAGAATCAGGAACTTCTTTAATACAGACTGCTATTTTCAAGGTGTTCCTCCTTTGGGTTTGGAAGTTTAAGGTTTGAAAGTTGAAAGCATAAGGTTGGCGGTCTGGTAAAAAATATAGACCTTTAACATTGAATTTGATTATATCTTAAAAACACAAAATCTACCAACCGTTCGGTAGGTTTTG
>CAZAWS010000410.1:0-1906 GCA_964488755.1 uncultured Anaerolineaceae bacterium
GTTAACAAAATTCGAGAAAACCTTCGGTTATTTGGCTGGAGAGGGGATGGTATGGAAAAAACCGCTAATCTGTGCTAACCAATGTGAAAAAACGTTTTTTCTCCCATGAACCTAAAAAACGACTCCATGTTCCCCCGTTTTGCCGCTTATGGTTTTCTGAAGAACCTGCGTTTTTTCGACCCTTTCATTATTCTTATTTTTCGTGAAGCGGGGTTAAGTTTCTTAGAAATTGGGCTACTCTACGCCATTCGTGATATAGCAACGAATATTCTTGAAATTCCCACGGGGGTATTTGCCGATTCCTTTGGCAGACGCAAGTCTATGGTGATGGCTTTCGTCTCTTATCTGATTTCATTTTTCATTTTTTATTTTTTCGCCACTTTTCACATTTATGCGTTGGCGATGATTCTCTTCGCATTTGGCGAGGCTTTCCGCTCTGGCACGCATAAAGCCCTGATTTTAGAGCATCTTAAAATGACGGGAAGAGAAGATATTAAAGTTGCCTATTATGGCAGAACGCGCTCATTTTCTCAGCTTGGATCGGCAGTTAACGCCCTCATAGCGGCAGGATTGGTCTTCTACACGGGTAAATATCGCATCATGTTTCTTGCATCTACAATTCCTTATTCTTTGGATTTGTTGAACTTGCTTGCCTACCCCAAAGCTTTGGATGGTGATCTAAAGTCCGTGCCCTTTAAGAACATCTGGAGTCAGACGAAAAGCACCCTACGCGACTTTAGTGGGATTTTCACCAATAAACTTGCTTTGCGATCCCTGCTCAATTCTTCAGTGAATGGCGGTTCCTTCAAAGCCACAAAAGACTACCTCCAGCCTATTTTAGAGAGTTTTGCGCTTGCCATCCCTTTTCTTATATCCGCTAGTGAGATGCAACGTAGTGCGGCGATGATTGGCTTGGTCTATTTTGTTATTTATCTTTTTACCAGCTACGCTTCTCGTAATGCAGCAAATTTCAGCGAGCGTTTTACCTCGTTGGGACGTGCTATCAATATCAGTTTTTTGCTTGGCGCAGGGCTACTTTTTATTGCTGGGATTGCAACTTGGGCAAATATCATTGGGCTATCGATCATCACTTTCTTGGCTTCTTATGTTCTCCGTTCCTTGCGCCGCCCAATGGATGTGGGTTATATCAGCGACCAAATCGAAAGCAAAATCATGGCATCTGGGCTTTCGGCTGAGGCGCAGTTGACCACCATTCTCACCGCTATTTTTGCGCCGCTTTTGGGCTACTTCGCTGATTCTTTCGGTGTTGGGATTGCGTTGGCTGTGCTGGGTGCAGGCGTAATAGGGGTCTATTCATTTGTGAAGGTAGATGAGGCGGTGGCGTAAAGAAACGGGGGTGTTATAAAAATATCTGGCGGTTTTAAAATTATTTCTTCATGCAAAGCCAGATGAAGGTAATTGGTCACACTCCCCCCTCAAAAAATCGCTCCAGCCGCCGTCCTCGGCGGCGGTCTTCTCATAAACCGCCGCTGGGGACGGGACTGGAGCAGAGGGGAGTGACCAATTACTACCAGAAATATCTGTAATGTTATTTTGGGTCACTGGTTAATGCGAGGAATTCTTGCCATTCTTCTTCAAAAAAATGCAAGGTGACATTATTAAGTTCGAGATGGTAGGTGGTTTCACCATCAGGTTCTTCGGCTTTCCAGATGGCGTAGCTTTTGGTTTCAGCGAGAGTGGTAGTTTTTGGTTCTGGTAGGGTTGTCATTTTTTCTCCTAGTTTTTTAGCCTACTTTCATGGTGTTCGATAATAGTGTAATTATTTTATCGTATTTTTGGGGAGATGAGGTCACAGATTTCTGCGGGGATATTATTCTCATCGTAATTGCTCAAAATGTTGTTGGTTAATTTTACGCCGCCCTCTCTGCCCTTCGGGCATCTCCCC
>CAZAWS010000411.1:0-1891 GCA_964488755.1 uncultured Anaerolineaceae bacterium
TATTCTGCTAAAACCAGTACGAACCACGGGATGACCATCGTCATACCGGCAACGGCGGGAACGGCGAAGAGACCCAAAACAGTTGCGCGTGCCCAATGAGCACCTTCTTGAAGTTTTTTAGAAAGCACTATGGCAAGTGAGCCAACGAAAAGGAAGGAAATAATCCACGCTGAGTAGGTGGCTGTAAGAACGGGCACTGCCGGATAGAAATCAGCATCGTGGGGAATAAGACGCGTAAAGGCTTGGTCGAGAGAAATCTTTAGCGTTTGCATTGCTTGTGTGGGGGCAAGTGCCATCAAATAGATGCCACCTAAAATTGCCACAACCATCATAAGCGTGCGTTGGTTTTTGCTTGTTTCTTTGAACATTTTCAAATCTCCTTATAAAGTGTTTGTTTGATATAATCATTCCTACTATCTAGTATACATTAAAATAACATGAGATACGCTGAGTGTCTTTATAGATTTATAAATTGCTTTAAAGACAAGCATCATAAGAAAACCAAACTTTTATCTCTTTAGAGAAAATCAGGAAGAAAATATGCCTCAAAAATTTGTCCAAAAACTCGCTAAAGATGATGTTTTCTCTTACCTCAGTACGTGCGATCACGAAGAACTTGCTCGTTTAGCCTTTACCAAAAAATATCACAAGGGGCAATATATTTCTATGCAAGATGATATTTGGGCGTGTGCGCTTTATATTAAATCAGGCAAATTGGGCTGGGTGATGCTCTCGCCTGATGGTAAACGACAAGTTGTTTTTCGGATGGGGGCTGGACGCGTTGTTTGGGGACATTCTCTTTTTGATGGCGAACCTATGCCCGCCGCGCTAGAAGTGATGGAAGATTGCGAAGTTTGTATCTGGGAAGGGGAGGTAATTAAACCCATTCTTTCTCGCAATGTGGATGCGCTTTGGGCAATTACACGAAACTTAGTGGGCATCATGCGAAAAGTGCGTGATGTGGTCTACGGTTTTGCTTTTCACCCCGTGGCGGGTAGGCTGGCGCACCTTTTGCTCCATCATTATAAAGATATTGAAGGTAAAGTAGCCCCTCGTGATTTAACCTTAGATGAGATGGCGCATACAATCGGCACTACGCGTGAGTTGGTTAGCAAAACGTTGCATCAATTTGCGGGTGAAGGGATGATAGAAATTAGCCGCGTAGAAATCACCTTTACAGACAGGGCTAAATTGGAAGAACTCATTGATGAGTAAATTAGTTCAAGAACTCGCGCAAGACCCAATCTTTGCTAGTCTTCCCTTAGCCGAACTTGCAGAACTGGCTCGCCTTGCCCTTTCCCGTAGTTTTAAGAAAAAAGAGTGGATTGTGCATCGTGGTGATATTTGGCCCTACTTTTTATGGGTGGAAAGGGGGAAAATTGTCGGGCTAAAAGAATCTGGCGGAGGGCGTAGCCTCATTGCCACCACGATACTGCCGCAAGAAAACTTTTGGGGATTGGCTTTCTTTCAAGAAGATATGCCTATGCCCGTTGCACTCGTTGCCGAAGAAGATACCCAAATTTGTTTGTGGTCTCGTCAACAATTTTTGCCTTATTTACTCAAAAACGGCAAAATGTCTTGGGAGTTTTCCCGCCAAATGGTCTTTCGGATGCAGGAAGCCAGCGAAATTGTCGAAAGTCTCGCTTTTCATCCCGTCCCCGGGCGATTGGCGAACCTGCTTCTTGAGCGTTATAGCGGAAGTGGAGATGGTCCCGTAGCACGCGATTTAACGCTTGATCAGATGGCCGCTCACATTGGTTCCACGCGTGAGATGGTCTGTCGCGCCCTCTATAAATTTGCGGATGATGGGGCAATCAAGATTAATCGGACGGAATTTATCATCTCAGATGAAACCCAACTTGGGGCGATTGCCCATCGCGACTGACGCGTA
>CAZAWS010000412.1:0-1885 GCA_964488755.1 uncultured Anaerolineaceae bacterium
AAATTCCATCTTTTCTGCAAATATCTTGAATGCCTGATACAATTCACCCATGAATATACCAAAACGTAACGAAATCAAATCGGGTATTCAAGTTGCAATTGTGCTAAAAAAAGATCAGCGCAGCGGTAATTTGACCGAAGGAATTGTCAAAGACATTCTTACTCGCTCTGCTAGCCATCCACACGGGATTAAAGTCCGCTTGGTGGATGGACAAGTGGGACGTGTCAAAGAGATTAGAGAGTAACAATCAGTTTTCAATAACCTGTGCGATTTATCGCACTTCCCAATATCAGCCGATAAATTCATTCATCGGAAATCAAAAAATATTTCGTACACGGATTGTCGGATTACACGGAGAAAAACTTTTTTATTTTTCTGTAAAAAAAGCCTTTCTCCATACAGTCCGCGAAACTCCGTGTTCAAAAAAAAGAGAGAGTACATTTTGAATAAACCAGAAGAAGCCCCACCCCAACCCCTCCCCGAAATCACCTTCGCGGAACTCCCCGAGAAATCGCAAACCGCCGCTAAAAACGTAGGCTGGGATTCCCTTATGCCCGTCCAGAAAAAAGCAATCCCCTACCTCACCGCCGAACGGGATGTCATGATCCAAGCCCGCACGGGCAGTGGTAAAACGGGCGCGTTTTTGCTCCCCATGCTCGAACGCCTCAACCCGAAGCAAAAAAAGTGTCAGGCACTCATCCTTGTCCCCACGCGGGAATTAGCCCGACAAGTGGAAAAAGAAGCAAAAGTTATTTGCCAAGACTCTGCCCTTAAAACGGTAGCCGTTTACGGTGGAGTCGGATACGGGGAGCAACTTCAAGCCTTTAAAGATGGCGCACAAATCGTGGTCGGCACGCCGGGGCGCGTCCTCGATCATCTTCTTAAACGCAGTTTCTCCCTCGACCGCTTAAAAATGCTTATTTTTGACGAAGCCGATAGAATGCTCTCGATGGGTTTCTACCCCGACATGAAAGAAGTGCAACGCCACCTTCCCAACCGTCACGTCAATACCTGCATGTTCTCTGCCACCTTCCCTATACATGTTAAACGCGCCGCCAACGAATTCATGCAAGCCGCCGAATTTTTCAGCCTGAGCAGCGACCATATTCACGTCACTGACACCGCACATATCGTCTATATGGTGCCGAGCATGGAGAAAGAAAGAACCCTAATTCGGCTGATTGAATTAGAAAACCCGCACTCAGCGATTATTTTTTGCAATACAAAACAAAGGGTGAATTATGTAAAAACGATTCTGCAAAGATACGGTTACGATGCGGATGAACTTAGCTCAGATTTGTCACAGGCGCGACGGGAACAAACGTTGGGACGCGTGCGCGATGGCGGTCTACGTTTTTTGGTGGCGACAGACGTTGCCGCGCGTGGCATCGACATCGATTCTCTATCCCACGTCATCCAATTTGAGCCACCCGATGATCTAGAATCCTATATCCACCGTGCTGGCAGAACAGGACGCGCAGGCGCAACAGGAACAGCCATGATGTTGGTTTATGGCGTAGAAAAACGTCAGCTAACTCGTATCTCCGCCCATTTTGAACTCGAATTCGAAGAACGCGATATTCCCACCGAAGAAGAAGTTGCCAAAGTGGTCGCTGAGCGCGCTATGGTCTTCTTAGAAGCCAAACTCCGCGAACGCGACAAATTGCAAGCAGACCGTAGTCAGCGTTTTAAGATGTTAGCCCAGAAACTCTCCGAAGGCGAAGATGAACTGCCCATTATTACCATGCTCCTAGATGATTATTATCAAAAAGCACAACATAAATTTGTGGCGAAACCAAAGAAGAGATCTGAGCAGAAGAAAAAGCCCTATAAGAAAAAATCATATCAAGGGAAGCAATCTACGAGAAAACAAAGAAGATAGAAC
>CAZAWS010000413.1:0-1877 GCA_964488755.1 uncultured Anaerolineaceae bacterium
ATATCAGTTATTTAATCCCAGAGTGCATAAAGCTCTTGATGAATTGTTTTTGGAAAATTAAAAAGATGATAAAAAGTGGGGCTATCACCATGAGAGTTGCCGCGCTGAGGAGCGACCATTGTGCGCCGATTTCTCCAAGCTGAGTGAAACGAACGAGACCTGCAGTGAGTGGGCGGGATTTGTCGCTGTTGGTGATAATGAGGGGCCAGAGAAATTCGTTCCAGTGCCAGGTTGCGGAGGAAAGCCCAAAGGCGATTAGTGCAGGGATGGAAGGGGGCAAGTAAACGTAGAGGATAAGTTGCCACCATGAACAGCCATCTATGATGCCAGCATCTACGAGGTCACGGGGGACGGCGCGGAAGGCTTGGAGCATGAGGAAGGTGCCAAAGGCTGAGCCAAAATAGGGAATGGCGATGGCGAGGCGCGTATCGAAAAGACCCATCCAGCGGATTGTGGCGAAGTTGGGGGCAAGAAGGGCAGAGGTGGGAATCATCATTTGTAGGAGGACGAAGAAAAACAAAATGCGCTTGCCTTTGAATTCGTAATGGGTAAATGCAAAGGCGGCTAGAATAATGGTGATAAGCTGTATGACTAAGATAAGGATGACGATAAAAATTGTGTTGGAATAGTACTGCCCAAAGGGTGCCATAGACCAAGCGTGCCGGTAATTTTCAAGGGTGAGGGTGCTTCCAAACCAGATATCGCCACGGCTGATGGGTTCGTTAGGAGGACGAAAGGAGGCAACTAATGCCCAAATAACAGGTACAGACCAAAGTATAGCCAAAAATATCGAGAGGATATTGACCGCCCAGTGCCCTGTTTTTTTAAGAAGTTTCGTGGCGTTTGTTGTCATTTATGCCTCCTTCTTTTCTGACATGAGGAAATTAGTGATGGTGAAGGCGAGTAAAATAACGACAAAAATGATGGTGATCGCGGCAGAGATGCCAATGTCTTGATTCTCAAAGCGTTCTTGCCAGAGAGTAAAGAGTAAAACCGAACTTGAGCGGCTAGGACCTCCGCTAGTGAGCACAAAAATATGGTCGATAGTGCGGAACGAATCAATAAATGCGATGATGGTGATAAAAACAGTGGTGCGGCGTAAAAGCGGGAAGGTGATTTTCCAGAGTGTTTGCCAGCCAGTTGCCCCATCTAGCGCGGCGGCTTCGTAAACATCATCGGGTAGATTTTGGATGCCGGCTAGATAAAAAATCATATAATAGCCAGAGTTTTTCCAGACGGCAACAATGATGACTGCGAGCAAGGCTAAATCGGGATTTCCCGTCCAGTTTTCTGCGCCGTGATAGCCTAAAAATCGCAGTGTAGAGTTGAAAAGCCCATAGTTGGGGGTGAAGAAAAAGAGCCAAATGGTTGCCGCGCTAACCATTGGTAAAACCATCGGGTGAAAAAAAGCCAAGCGCAACAAACCCACATTGCGGATTTTTCGGTTGACCATTATCGCGAAAAATAAGGCTAAAAAAATGCTGATCGGTACAGTGCCAATAATATAATAAAGCGTATTTTTAATGACTTCTATAAAATATGGGTCTTGAAATAATTCTATATAATTGCCAAATCCTATAAAACTTGGTTCTCGATATTTTGCTATATTCATCTGCTGACGAAAGAAGCTTTGGTAAAAAGATAGTAAAACGGGCCACGCGGTAAAAAGTGCTACAAAAACTGCTGTTGGAAAGATAAGAAGATAAGGTAAAGGACTTTTTTTGGGTTTCGAGATTTCACTAGCCATAAATTGACTCCTTCCTTTTCTCTTGGATTAAGCGAAATGGGACGTTCTTGGTTTGAACTTGGGTGCTTTCAGTCAACATCTTCTTGGCGAATAGCGTAGCGACGAATAGCGCAGCGGCAATAGCGTAGCG
>CAZAWS010000414.1:0-1873 GCA_964488755.1 uncultured Anaerolineaceae bacterium
CAGATTTTACAGATACTTCGACTAGCTCAGTACAGGTTTTAAAAGCAGAGGAGCGATGCACTTTTTGAAGTGCGTTGCTCCTTTTTTTATACCATAAACTGACACTCCACGCCACAATCTACGCACTTCGTCACTCGCAAATTTATTGTTTTGGAGTATGATTAGATTACCTTTTTATTCATAATCTGGAGGTCCAAATGCAAAATTTGACCAAAGAAATACTCGAACTGATTCGCCGTACATCTACCGATTTACCCGCAGATGTGGAAGCAAAATTACGAACCGCTTATACGGATGAAGAAAACGGATCCGCCGCGCAGGGTGCACTTGATACCATCTTAAAAAACGTGGAACTGGCGAGGAGCAACTCTACCCCCATCTGCCAAGACACGGGGACGCCGCTCTTCTATGTCCACTACCCCGAGGGGCTAAGTACCCGTAAACTCAAAAAGATGATCGTGGATGCCGTCACCGAAGCCACCAAGCTGACTTATTTACGTCCCAACTCTGTTAACGCAGTCACAGGCGCGAATACGGGCGATAATAGCGGCGATGACCATTATCCCACTATCCATTTTGAAGAAGTGGATGAAAATCTCCCTCTCACCATCGAGCTTATGCTCAAAGGTGGCGGATGCGAAAATGTGGGCGTGCAGTACAAACTGCCCAACGTCGCGATGCACGCGGGTCGTGACCTCGCAGGCGTCCGCAAGGTCGTTCTCGATGCCGCGCAGAAAGCGCAAGGCAAGGGATGCGCTCCCGGCATATTAGGAGTCGCCGTTGGTGGCGATCGCGGATCATCCTATTTGGCTTCTAAAGAAGTTTTATTAACAAAAATCGGCACAGAAAACCCTGATTCCGAATTAAATGCCTTAGAAAACCAAATTACCGAAGAAGTTAACCAAATGGGCATCGGTCCAATGGGATTTGGCGGAAAAACCACCATTTTAGATACAAAAATCAAAGGCTTACATCGTGTCCCCGCCTGCTATTTTGTGTCTGTTTCCTATATGTGCTGGGCATATCGCCGCCGAAAAATGACGGTAAAGGGCGCAGAAGTAAGCTACGATTAAATACCTTGTCGGGGGCGTGTAGGGGCGTAGCATCATGCTACACCCCTACACACCTCTGCAACAGGAGAATATGATGAAAAAATTGACACTCCCTATCAGTGATGAAGATATTCGCGCCTTAAAAGTCGGCGAAACGGTTTTGCTCTCAGGCGTGATGATGACTGGGCGAGATGCAGTGCATAAATGGCTGAACGATGCCTTTATTGCCAAAACGGTAGAGCCAACAGAAGATGATATTGCCGTTTTTGAAGCCATCAAACCCATTTTAGATGGCGGGATTATTTACCATTGTGGTCCCATTGTCTCAGGTGTAGATACGGGCGATTATAAATTTGTTGCCGCAGGTCCCACAACTTCGATACGCGAAGAACCCTACCAAGCCCTTGTGATGAAACTATTTAATCTTAAAGGCGTGATTGGCAAAGGCGGCATGGAAGCCAAAACCCTGCAAGGTTGCATGGATACGCCGGCTGTTTATTTTCATGCCATTGGCGGTGCGGCATCTTTAATCGCACAGTCGGTACAAGAGGTGATTGCCGTTCACAAATTAGACTTTGGAGTTCCCGAAGCGATGTGGGTAATTGATGTGAAAGATTTCCCCGTTGTGGTCACAATGGATAGTCACGGCAGGAGTCAGCATGTGACTGTGTATGAAAAGTCGAAGAAAGTTTTAGATGAATTGATGGCAAAGTGAAACGTAGCTAGGCGATTCCAAGAAACTAATTATCCGAATTCCGTATTGCGTATTGCGTAATGTTTTTTCGGCATGGTTCAGAAAACCCTTTTTCTGATGTGAAAAG
>CAZAWS010000415.1:0-1871 GCA_964488755.1 uncultured Anaerolineaceae bacterium
ATTGGGGGCAATCAAGTTGAATTCGCGCGCGTTCCCCATCTTCATCCTAAAAAAGAGTCCAAAATCTCATCATCTTTTGTTAAGAAAGAGTGGGTATAATTGCGCCACTTTAATTTATACGAGGAACTATGGCAAAAGACCGATTTGGAAGAAATATCCACTACCTACGCATTAGCCTAACCGACCATTGCAACCTGCGCTGTGTTTACTGCATGCCTGAAGATATGACTTTTAGACCCAACGCAGAGTTGATGCAAGACGATGAGATTTTGACACTCACTCGCCTTTTTGCAAATTTAGGCATTGATAAAATCCGCCTGACAGGGGGAGAACCAACGCTCCGCAAAAATGTGGTCGAGATTGTGCGCGGCATCTCAGAAACCGAGGGGATTAAATCGGTTTCGATGACGACCAATGGCTTGCTTCTCTCACGCTTGGCGCAACCTTTGGCTGATGCGGGGCTGGAACGTGTAAATATCAGCATTGACACGCTAGAGCCAGAGAAATTTAAACGCCTCACTCGCTGGGGAAAAGTAAATGAAGTTTTAGAAGGCATTAATGCCGCAGAAGATGCGGGGCTAACCCCTGTAAAACTCAACGCCGTGATTGTGACAGGCTATAATGAAAGTGATGTGGTTCCCCTAGCAGGGCTAACGCGGAAGCACCCGTGGCAGGTGCGTTTTATAGAGATGATGCCCTTCGCGGGGGCAACAGAATTTCAGTTGAACCAAACTGTTACTGCTAAACAGGTACAAGAGGGCATTGAAAACGCTTTCGGTACGCTGGATGTGGTCAATAATGGCAAATTGGATGGAGAAGCACGACTCTTTAGAATTAAAGACGGTATTGGCGATATAGGATTTATCTCTTCTGTTACTTCACCTTTTTGCGCCTCGTGCACACGGGCACGGCTCACTGCCGATGGCATTTTAAGAATGTGTTTATTGCGCGAAAAAGAAATAGATTTGCTCACCCCTCTGCGCGCAGGAGCAAGTATGGATGAGTTGCGAGGGCTAATTTTAGAAGCCGTTTGGATGAAACCTTGGGGACATGGCTTGGCAGAGGGTGCCATTCCGCTAAACCGCACAATGAGCGAGATAGGAGGTTAGATGCTTGCTTCTAAAAATGGTTATAAGGCGATTTTCTTTGATTTAGATGGCACTTTGCGCCATACTGTTCCACTTGGTGCGGATGTGTATAGAAAGAAAGTGGCAGAGTTAGGAATGCCAATTAGCGATGAAAAAAATCTCGAAGTCTCAAAATGGGAACATTATTATTGGGCAAGTTCCCCCGATTTACGAGAAGATTTCAAGAAGTTTGCAGGGGATGATGATGCTTTTTATAAAAACTATGCGCTAACGCGCCTTGCCAAAATGGGAGCTACCCCTGAACAAGCGGAGCGGTTCTGTCTTGACATTTTCAAGTATTTTCGTGAAGAACACACCCCAGAAAACCACGTCCCCCCCGAGCTATTTGAAATTTTGCCTAATTTACGGTCTGATGGGTATAAATTAGCGGTGCTTTCTAATCGGCGCGAGGCTTTTGACGACATCTTGAAAGAACTTAATTTATTCGAGTTTTTCGATGGCGTAATGGCGGCGGGAGATCTTGGTTCTTGGAAACCAGACCCGAAGGTTTTTACCCCTCTTTTAGATAAACTTGAGTTGTCCCCCAAAGAAACGCTTTATATTGGTGACAATTATTTTGCTGATGTGGTTGGCGCGCGTAACGCAGGGTTGGCTCCGCTTTTATACGACCCGCGCGGTATTTTTCCTGAGGCAGATTGCGCACGAATGACTTCGTTTACTGAGTTGGGGAAGTTTTTATAAAAAACCTGTAAGGGCTAAGGCGATTCCTGAATTTGAACTCTT
>CAZAWS010000416.1:0-1865 GCA_964488755.1 uncultured Anaerolineaceae bacterium
AAATCCCCGCTGACTTCTTTGAAAAGCTCTTTATTCTCTTCGCTAAAATGCTTCGTCCAACCGCCCGTCTTCCCTGTGCGGAAGGTGTGTGATTTTTTGGGATTGATGGCTTCAATTAGAATTTCAAGTGCTTTATCACGCTGTGTCGGGATTTTATATCCCGTTTTCTCAACTTCGTCGAGCATGGCGAGGAGGGTTTTATCTCGATTATTAATCAAATCTTCAAAACGGATGCACATCACATGCTTCTGATCGAGCCACTCGAAAACGCCTTCGTAGCGTTGACGCACGCTGACCATTTTTAGACTATCTTGGTCTATGCCCGTGATGGCGACTTTGAGCCGCGCATCAAAATCAGGCAGAGATTGATAATACTCGTGCATCCCGTGACCTGTGTGCATATCTGTCGCAAAGAAAACTTGCGAGACGAGCATATCGCGCGGGTCGCGGTAGATGAAGTAGTTCACTCGATTCGGCTGGCATAAAACTGCCACATTCTGCTCGTTTGCTTCTACATATCCCCAACTAATTGCGTGTTTTGGCCGGTCGCGTAAGTCTTTGGCAACATCTTCTACAGATCGTCTCCCCCCCTCACGATTTATCGTGCGAACTGGCTCTGCGACTGTGTAGGCGTAGGGCATAATTTGCGTAAAGCCATTCAGAATTTGGAGCAAAAGATGCGATCCGCTTTTGGGCTTGGAATTGCCAAAGATGGGTGGGACTTCGTTAAAAGATAATCTCCGCCAACGTAAAACCGCCTGAGCATATTTGCCCGGCGTTCGTATTTTTTGGCGGAGATGACTTTGGATAGACATTGCGTATTGCGTATTGCGTAAAACGTAATGAAAAACATTACGCAATACGCAATACGAATTATTCTCTTATTTTACGCGGCGAAGTTTCTCGCGAGGTCCTTTTTCGCTTTCGTAAACTTTTTTCACACCATCGCCCAATCCCTGTTCGGTGACGCGGATATATTTGACCAGCTTCCGCAATCCGCCCGGCTCAACGGACGCAGATTGATCGCTGCCCCACATCGAGCGGTCAATGGTGATGTGACGCTCAACCATGCACGCGCCCAAAGCGACTGCAACAGCCGAAGGCACTAAGCCAACTTCATGCCCTGAATAACCAATGGGGATATTGGGGAATTCTTTTTTCAGGGTTTCAATCATGCGCAAATTCAATTCTTCTGGCGCACAAGGATAAGAGCTGGTCGAGTGCATGATGCCCAAATTCTCTTGCCCAACCGTCTCAACACCTTTGCGAATTTCTTCCATCGTAGACATGCCAGTCGAGATAATAATTGGTCGCCCAGTTGAGCGAACTTTTTTCAAAAGCGCATGGTCTGTCAGCGCGGCAGAAGGTAATTTGTAGGCATGGGTATCAAATTGCTCCATAAAATCGACCGAGCCTTCATCCCAAACCGAGACGAACCAGTCGATGCCTTTTTCTTTGCAATAGCGGTCAATTTCGGTGTATTCTTCCACGCCAAATTCCACTTTATAGCGATAATCGAGATAAGTGATATAGCCCCAAGGGGTCTGGCGCATTTTCGATTGTTGGTCTTTTGGCGTGCAAACATCAGGCGTGCGTTTCTGGAATTTGATTGCATCCGCTTTGGCGTTTACTGCCGAATCAATCATCTTTTTTGCGAGATCTAAATCGCCGTTATGGTTGATGCCAATTTCGCCGATGATATAGGTCTGGTGTCCATCCCCTACTAATTTGTTGCCAATTTTTATCTCACGTTTCATTTTTTTACTCCTATTTTTAGATGTGCACTGCACCTTTAAGATGCGTTGCACATCGGCTTTTCTAAACACGAAGCGCAACGCATCAAAAGCAGATGCAATGCACTTCTC
>CAZAWS010000417.1:0-1855 GCA_964488755.1 uncultured Anaerolineaceae bacterium
TTTGTTCTCTTTGTCCTTTTTATTTTAAAAACTTCGCGTTCTTCGTGTCTTTGCGGTGAAAGCAAGTTATTTCTCATACTTTAATATTTTTACGGAGCTTTCAGGATTACGTTTTCACGTTCTCACGTTTCACATTAACTATGTCAAAAACCACCCTCCGCATCCTACTCATATACGGCGATGATGAATTCGCCATCGCGCGCCGCCTTAAAAAAGTTCAGCAACGGGTAGATAAAGATGGCATGAACACCACGCATCTTGACGCGCACACTGTGCGAAAAGAAGCGTTAAATATGGCAATCAATGCCATGCCATTTCTCGCCGAACGCAGATTAGTTTTCTTAGAGAAAGCCTCTCCGCAATATAGGGGCAAAAATCAACGTGCGGATTTCATCCAGTTTTTAGAAAGCGTGCCTGAAACTACCGTTCTCGTCCTTCACGAAGAAATAGATGGGAAGAAAGCGGGCAAAAATTGGCTTGTCAAATGGGCGCAAAAGACAAAAGAGATTGCGCGTGCCGAAGCCTTTATGCTTCCCAAAGCGTGGGAAACCAAAAGCTGGGTTGCCCGCATTCAAAAAGAAGCCAAATCGCAGGGTGGTGAAATTGATAGTCGCGCCGCGGCACGTTTGGCAGAAATGACCGGAGCCAACACCCGCCAAGCTGCGCAAGAAATGACTAAATTGCTCACCTACGTCAACTTTGCTCGTCCCATTTCTTTAGCAGATGTAGAGTTAGTAAGTGTCTCCACCGCGCAAGGGGATATCTTCGAGTTAGTTGATGCACTGGGCAATGGGAGAGGCAAAGAAGCCCAAGCCATGCTCCATCAATTGCTTGATGAACAAGACCCTTTCTCTATTTTTGGTATGGTTGTGCGTCAATTTAGGCTATTGCTCTTAACGCGTGAGGTGCTAGACAATCGCGGCAACGTACAGACTGAATTGAAACAACATCCCTTTGTAGCGAAAAAACTAGCATCTCAGGCGCGGCACTTTTCTATTTCTGCCCTCGAATCTATTTACAAACGTCTACTAATTATTGATGAAGACGCGAAAACAGGCAAAGCTACCCTCGATTTATCTTTAGATATGTTGGTAATGGAACTGGCGGGGAGTTAAGCTTGTTTTATTTCTAGCAACATGACAGTTTCGTTTTTGCAGGTGGTTGAGTAGCTTCGAATGCTTTTTCGGAGCGTATCGAAGCCACAAAAAAGCTAATTACATACAAAATGTTGGTTTTGATGCGGCGAAAAGCATCGCCTATACTTCGGCTGGCTCAGTAGCCACTCAACCAACACGCGCTTCTTTTTCCAAACTGTCATGCGCCCAACTTTATTTATAATCCTCCCGCACAGGATAAAAAACATCTCTAATCTCGCAATCTGTAATTGCTCGCCCGCCGTGTTCCACATTAGATGGAATTATGGCAATCATCCCCTCATCCAAAATCTGTTTTTCTCCACCTAAAACCATCTCAAATTTTCCTGAAATGACAATCGAAATCTGTTCGTGCGGGTGTGTGTGCGTGGGCAATTCTGCGCCAGCCTCCACGCGCCAAAAAGCCGCGGTCATATTTTCAGTGTGGGCAAATTTGGCGTGAAATCCCTTCGCGATTTCTTTTTCTTCTATCGTAGAAAGTGCTATAAATGGCATGTTTTCTCCTTTGCATATAAATTCTCCCCCATCGGGGGAGATTAAAGAGGGGGATATAATTCATCCGTCAAGTATACTTCGAATGATTTGTTTTCGGGAATCGCCTTACATATTTTTTTTACGCAACAGCCTCTATTGAGAATAAAATTCGGCAGTGACTAAAATTGGCTGACGCTTGATGCTATGAGCAGATACTCGGTTTTTCC
>CAZAWS010000418.1:0-1834 GCA_964488755.1 uncultured Anaerolineaceae bacterium
ACCCTAATCACCCAACTCCCTAATCCCCATTTCTTATAATGCCAAAATTCTGTACCGCCTCACGCACCTGTATTACCATCTTAAGCTTTGGAATCAACCTCTTAGGCGGAGGCTTGACTTTTTTTTATTTAACAAATATCGGTGTCTTATCGCCTTCATCTTTTCTTGATTTTCAACTTGCAAATCAATTCTTTTTTATCGGTGTGGTAATTTTAGCCATAGCGGGAGAAATTGGTCACGGTATCGTTTTGGGGAAAGTTTATAAAAGTTATTCTCAAATTATAGAGAAAAAAGAAAAGGATATTTCTCTTTCTCTTCAGTTTAGAGCCATCAATCTTCCCGCAATCATTTCTTTTAGCAGTTGGGTACTTTGGCTTTTTGCCGCACTCATCTTCGGCGGGATTTTGTGGCAACTCGCACCCGCAGAACACGGATTATATATTTTCGCTCAGGTTTTTCTCAGCGTGGGCATTATTTCGGGCATTACGACCAGCATCCTGATTTATTTCACCATCGAGCGATATTGGAAGCCTTTTATTCCTGCCTATTTTCCGCACGGGGATATGGAAAAAGTCTTGAGCCTCAGCCCAAGCATTTTTCAACGTCTTTTTGTCCTTTTTTTCTTAGGAATGATGCCCCTCTTCGTCATGGCGGGATTAACCTACGATCGCGTCTCGCAAACATCTGTGGAAATATCTCAGGTGTTGAGTGAATTGCGCGAGATTTACATCTTCATTATCGGTGCGAGTTTTTTTGTCGCCATCTTTTTAGCCTCTACGGTTGGAAAATCACTCACCAACTTCTCGCGAGATTTGCAAAATGTGATGCAAAAAGTCCTCGAAGGCAATCTCGAAGCGACTCTCCCTGTTACCACCTCCGATGATATGGGCAAACTGGCGCGCGGTTTCAACAATATGCTCGCTGGTTTGCAACAAGAAGAGCTGGTGCGCGGTCTCTTTGAACGCTATGTGGGAACTGAGGTGGCGCATCACCTTATGGATGAGGACAAATCTTTCGATGCCGAATTGGTGGACGCTACTATTTTATTTATTGATATTCGGCAGTTCACTAATTTAAGCGAAAAACTACCTCCCGAAGTTTTACTAAAACTGCTCAATCGTTTTCTTGGTGAAATGTCTAAAGCTATCGCCGAAAACGGGGGATTGGTGCACAAATTTATCGGGGACAGCATCATGGCAATTTACGGCACCCCACTCAATGACACGCGCGATAATCCCGCGCTTGGGGCGGTGAACACAGCTCAATCCATGTTGACGCGGCTTAAGGTCATCAATCAAATCCACCAACGGGAGAATCTCCCTCCTTTAAAAATCGGAGTGGGCATTGCCTCAGGCAAAATTGTTGCAGGAACGCTGGGCGAAGGCGAACGGGTCGAATATACCTTCATCGGCGATGCGGTCAATCTCGCTAGCCGTTTGGAGGGGATGACCAAAGAGCTTCCCGTTCCTATTTTATTTGATGCCGAAACCGCCGCGCGGCTCCCCGCCGAACGCTATTTTGAAGTCGGAGAGATGCCTGTTCGCGGCAAGGAAAAGCCTATTGCGCTTTTTGCGCCTAAATTGACAGAAGCAAGAGAGAAATTTATTCTCTCTGATTACTTTAAACCACCCAAAAACTCACAGGTGACATTTTCTGTTCCCGTGGAAGAGAGTTTTTTGACGCGTATCCAAAAGAAAAGCAAAAAAATCTTTAATCGAGAAAAATAATGCGCCTTTTTACAGATTCAAATTGGAACGAAACTATTGCCCAACTCCCCAACCCCCATTTCCTCCAAACGCGGGAGTGGTCAGAAGTTAAAGAAAAATACGGCTGG
>CAZAWS010000419.1:0-1833 GCA_964488755.1 uncultured Anaerolineaceae bacterium
AGAATGAAAAATCATAATCAAATTAAAAACACAACTATCGAGTTCTCTTAAAAAAAATGAGTTCTTATTTATTGCCAATTTTTTTATGAAAATTATTTACTTCTCAATGGGATATTCTCCCCACGACCATCGTTTTCTCTCTGCTTTGGCAAAGACAGATCATCAGGTCTATTTTGTGCAGCTAGAGAAAGCGGATAATGATCGTCTTCCCGCCGAAATTGAACTTGTGGATTGGGAAGGAAACAAACGCGATTTCCGCTGGCGAGATGTCCCAAGCTATGTACGCAACCTGAAAGGTGTCATTGCAAAAATCCAGCCTGACGTTTTACATGCGGGACCCATTCAGACGATTGGCTTGATCGCGGTACTGACAAAGTTCCGTCCCTTGTTGATGATGTCGTGGGGATTTGATTTAATGGAAGACGTTTACCGCAACGCATGGTGGGCGTGGGTAACGAAATACGTTTTACGCAATAGCACCTTTTTCATTAGCGATGCTCAGGTAACGAGAAATAAAGCTGTTGAATATGGGATGAATCCCGAAAACACCATCGTTTTCCCTTGGGGCGTTGATCTTGAACATTTTGCGCCAATACTTGCTGTAGGGACGCAGCATGCTACGCCCCTACAGTTATTTTGCAATCGCTCTTGGGAAACGCGCTACGGCGTAGATGTTCTCGCCGAGGCGTTTGTTCAGGTTGCAAAAAGCAAGCCCAATATACGTTTGAATCTGCTCGGCGGTGGATCGCAGGGAAATGTAATTCGTGGCATCTTGGAAAAGGGGGGCGTGATTGACCAAGTCCAATTCCCGGGCTTTATCCCACAAAAAGATTTACCGCGTTATTATAATGAAGCAGATATTTATATTTCAGCTTCACATGTAGATGGCTCTTCGGTTTCGCTAATGGAAGCGATGGGTTGCGGATTGCCATGCTTGGTTTCGGATATTCCCGCAAATAAAGAGTGGGTACAAGAGGGCGAGAATGGTTGGCTTTTTGCCGATGGTGATGCCAATGCGCTGGCTGAGAAAATCTTGCGCGTGATAGAAAACCGTGATACGCTGGATGAGATTGGTGCAAATGCGCGGCTTGTGGCTGAGAAACGAGCCGATTGGTCGAAAAATTTTGAAAAATTGCTGATCGCGTATGCGCGGACAGCCGAATTGAAATAAAGGAGTCTACAATGATGATTTTTACTTTGATTTTAGCTTTAGCCTTTGCTGTAGTAGCCGTAATTTTTGCTTTGGGGAATACAGAACCTGTAACAGTATCCTTTTTAAGTTGGCAGGTAACTCAATCGGGGGCATTGATTATTCTTGGTGCAGCAGCACTGGGTATTTTGATTGGCATTTTGCTGATGACCCCAGGCGCAATTAAGAAAAACTTAGCATTGGTTGGACAGAAGAAAAAATTAAAAGACAAAGATAAAGAGTTAGATGAGCATAAAAGTAAAGTTGCTCAATTTGAAGAGAAAGAAAAAGCTGAAGAGCGCGCCAAAGAAGAGGAAATCGCCGATTTGAATCAGCGATTGGATAATACGCTGAAATAGTTAACGTAAAATGTGAAGCGTGAAGTTTTTTACGTATTACGTTTCACTAGGTTCTCTATAAATGTTAAATAAAACCCAATTAACGAACAATTTCCGCGCTCTTGGCGTAGAAACTGGTGATATCCTCCTCGTCCACTCCTCCTATAAATCTTTTGGCGGCGTGGATGGTGGACCTCAAACCGTGATTGATGCTTTACTAGAAGTTCTCGGACAAGATGGCACGCTCATCATGCCCACCTTCAACTTCGACTTCTGCAAAGGCGCAGATTGGGATGTGCGCGAAAC
>CAZAWS010000420.1:0-1830 GCA_964488755.1 uncultured Anaerolineaceae bacterium
ATACCAATTCCATTATCTTTGACCGAGATTTGGATAGCCTCATCAACGAGTGAAGCGTTCAAATTTACCTTGCCACCTTTGGGGGTGTAGTGCAAGGCATTCGTCAGCAGATTTGTTAATATCTGAATAATGCGATGCTCATCGGCTCGAATGGAGGGGAGATTATCAGGCATATCGCTCTTGAAGCTAATCCCTTTTTCTTCAAATTGATAGCCAAATCGTTTTTGAATGGTTTCTTTAATCGCAGAAAAATCCACTGGACTTAAATTTAATTCATACGCTCCAGCTTCCACGCGGCTGAGTTCTTGCAGGTCGTCTACAAGATGATTGAGCCGATCCGCTTCTCGCAAAATCAATTCGTAGGTTTCTGGCGAAGCAGGCAAAATGCCATCTTCCAATGCCTCAACAGAGCCTTTGATAGTCGTTAGCGGTGTGCGAAGCTCGTGGGCTACATCGCCAATTAGTTGGCGGCGCATTTCTTCCACTTTCTCTAGTTCTGCTGCCATCTGGTTGAAACTTTGGGCGAGTTGTGAGAGTTCATCTGCGCCTTCTTCGTGGACGCGTTCATCGTAATGCCCTTTAGCAATACGCTGGCTCGCTGTTTTCATGGCTCGCACAGGTGTTACTATGCGATTACTTAAATATAGACTCACCAACAACGCCGCAAAACCAGCTACAAGAGCCGCTAAATTCATCGCATCTCGCAGAGATTGCCAAAATCCGTTATACAATCTTTTAATAAAGCCTCCTCTGAAATTCCCCCCATTCTCTGGCGCGTTTTGCCCTTCGCCTTTTGGTGAGAATTCTTCCATTGCGCCTATATGCCGATCGAAAGCGGTTCTTGCAGTAAATTGAGTCGAAACGCCCAACACTATTGCCCCCACCAAAATAACGACTAAATAAGATAAAAATAATTTAGCTCCCAGATGCTCCCGAAAATAATCTATCATAATTGCTCATCCTCAAACCTATATCCCACCCCGCGCACCGTGGCAATTATATCTTCACGCCCTAATTTTTTACGCACATGCCCTAAATGCACATCAACCACACGGGTTTCGCCATAATAGCTTTCTCCCCACACATTTTCTAATAACTGTTCACGAGAAAGCACCCGCCCGTTATTTTCTGCCAGCGATCTTAGTAAATCAAATTCGATAGTCGTTAATTGGATGGGGATATCGTCTACTGTGATTTTGCGCGCCCCAATATCTATGTGCGTGTGTTGGAAGGATAAAACGGAACGCGCGTGTTTCGGCTTGTTTTCGTTATGGATGCGCCTCAGCGCGGCTTTAACGCGAGCCGTTAATTCGCGCGGGCTAAAAGGTTTTGTCACATAATCATCTGCGCCAACTGTTAACCCAATAACCCTGTCCATTTCTTCTGTTTTTGCTGTGAGCAAAATAACGTAAACATCTGATTCGCGGCGTAGGCGTGTTAGCACCTCAATACCGTCTATGCCGGGGAGCATCAGGTCTAAGATGATTAAGTCTGGCTCAAAGGTGCGTGCAGATTTCAATGCCGCAAATCCATCTTCTGCGGTGTAAATTTCATAGCCTTCTGGTTTCAGGTAGGCGGTAATTAATTTAAGAATACTTGGCTCGTCATCAACAACGAGAATTTTTGTGTTCATTAAGGGAAACTCCTTCTTTCTTCATTTAATGTAATTTTGCCAGAAGAAGGGCAAGGATCTATGAAGAGAATGTAAAGATTGAGTAAAGAATATGCGTGGGGCAATAAATAGAAACTCGGTTTTTTCTTGAGGAATAAGCCATCTTTGCAAATTTGCAGAAAAAAAATAAGAAAAACCTTCTTGTCTGCAAAAGAAAA
>CAZAWS010000421.1:0-1829 GCA_964488755.1 uncultured Anaerolineaceae bacterium
CCCATAATTTCGGGCGGAACGCCACCGACCGCGTAGCCAACATAACGGACAAGGGGTTTGAGACCCAACGCTGCCGCTTTATCTGCGGACATGATAATCACCGCCGATGCGCCATCTGACATTTGGGATGAGTTCCCAGCTGTAGATGTGCCACCGGTCTTGAAGGGTGTCCCCAAACGAGCCAACCCTTTCATCGTGGTATTGCCGCGAGGACCTTCGTCTCGGCTGACGGTGAATTTGCGGGTAGCAGGTTTTCCATCTTCGCCAACTTCGACTATTTCCACATCAACGGGGACGATTTCCGCATCAAATCGTCCAGAATTTACCGCATCAGCGGCTTTCAGGTTGCTTTTCATCGCAAAGGCATCTTGGTCTTCGCGGGTGATATTATATTTCTCTGCCACATTCTCAGAGGTCAATCCCATATTCGTAAAGGCTTCGGGGTGATTCTCCGCTTGCGCCAAATTCGGGGCAAATTTATAGCCCGTCATCGGGACTTGGGTCATCGACTCTGCGCCACCAGCAATGGCAATTTCGATTTGCCCGGAGATGATTCCCTGCGCCGCGTGAGCGATAGATTGCACGCCCGATGAGCAGAAACGATTGATCGTTTCTGCGGGGACGGTGTAGGGTAGCCCAGCATTGAGGGCGGTTAAACGTGCCATATTCATTCCCTGTTCGCCTTCGGGAAAAGCGCAACCGATGATCACATCATCTACATCGGCGGGGTCAAGTTCGGGGGTTCGTTTGAGTAATTCTTTGATGACGATAGTCGCCATTTCGTCCGCACGGACAGTCGCCAGACCGCCACGTTTGGCTTTGCCTATCGGGGTACGAAGAGCAGCCACTATTACAGCTTCTCGCATTTCCATAATTTTCTCCTTATTCTTTTTTTGTACACGGAGTGGAACGGATTACACGGAGAAAAACCTTTTATTTTTTCTTTTCTCCGTAACCTTAAAGCCTTCTCCGTGAAATCCGCGTTACTCCGCGTACAAAGTTCTTATTTCTTAATCCAAGACAAATTACCTTTGCGGTCGTTGTCGTAGACCATGCGCTTAAATGCGGCACTTGGCCCAAAATTGAGCAATAAACCTACTTCCAATTTCGTAGATTTTAGATATGTTAGTAATTGTGCTGAATGTTGGTCAATTAGTTTTCTAACAGCTTTTAACTCCAACAAAACAACATCATCTACGACCAAATCGGCGATATATTCACCAACAATTTGTCCATGAAAATAGACAGTAATTTGCACCTGTTGCTCAACACGCAAACCAAGGTTTCGAAGAAGAATGGCTAAAGCATTCTCATAGACTTTTTCTGAAAAGCCGTAACCAAGTTCTGTGTGAACCTGATAAAAAGCCTTCAAAATTTTGTCCGTTATTTCAGAATGCTTGCCTTGAAATTTAGCCATTTCTTTTCCTTTTTTGTTTTTTTTGTACACGGAGTTTACGGATTTCACGGAGAGAGCTTTTTTATAAAAAACAAAAAAAGGTTTTTCTCCGTGCAATCCGCGTTGCTCCGTGTACAAAATTCTTCTAGTTCCTCAAAACCTTACCCGTTGTCAACAAGGCTTGCATACGCGCTAGGGTTTTTTCTTCACCGCAAAGCGAAAGGAATGCCTCGCGCTCTAGGTCGAGGATATATTGCTCACTCACCCAAGTCGGTTTGCTCACGCCACCGCCACTCAAGATATAAGAGAGCTTATTAGCAATCACACCTTCAAATTCGGTGATAAATTTACCTTCAATGAAAGAGTAAGCCCCTAATTTCAATGCGCCGAGCATATCACGCCCTGCGGCATAGATTTTCTCTGGGGCGGGCGG
>CAZAWS010000422.1:0-1828 GCA_964488755.1 uncultured Anaerolineaceae bacterium
CAAATTGATCGCAGAGAAGAAAAAATCAACGCTTTTATCACCCTCACAATAGAAGAAGCGCGTGCTCAAGCCAAAAGAGCAGAATCTCTGCAAGCGAAACTTTCTGCTGAAGAGATGCCGCCACTTTTGGGGATTCCGCTTGCTGTGAAAGATTTATACAATACGGCAGGAGTTCGCACCACGGGTGGCACCGCTTTTCTTTCTGATCATATTCCTGAAAAAGATGCCGAAGTTATTGCACGCTTGAAAAAAGCGGGAATGATTATGCTTGGTAAAACCAATACGCATGAGATTGCACTGGGGGTGACGACCGTTAATCCGCATTATGGGACTACAAAGAATCCGCATGATTTGACGCGCATTGCGGGCGGCTCTTCGGGAGGTTCTGCCGCGGCGTTGAGTTCAGATATGGTTCCCGCCGCTTTGGGGACAGATACAGGTGGGTCGATTCGCATCCCGGCTTCATTATGTGGCGTGGTGGGATTAAAGCCAACGCGTGGTCTTGTCTCTTTACGCGGCATTATGCCCCTTTCGTGGAATTTGGATCACGCGGGACCTATGGCGCGTTCTGTTAGAGACGCGGGTTTAATGCTCAATGCGATGGCGGGCTATGATGCTGATGATGCGTATTCGGTGCGGCATCCAAGTGAAGATTACGCATCCATAACGGAGGCAAGCCTAAAACACGCGCGAATCGGGGTGGCTGAATACTATTTGGATTTGGCGGATGCTGAAGTCGCATTTGCAGTGAGAGAATCGGCACAGGTTTTTCAGTCGCTCGGCGCAAAAGTAGAAAGCGTGGATGTAGCTTGGCTCAACGAAGCCTATCGCGCGAACGCGTTAATGACTCCCGCCGATGGGGCTGCGTATCACCACGAAAGAATGATGAAAACGCCTGAAGTCTATGGCGAAGATGTCTTGCGCAGGTTACGAATGGGGGCTGGCTACACCAGCACCGAGTATATTTTGGCGCGCAAAACCCAAACCGAGATGAAGTGGCGCATGACACAATTTTTCGAGAAATACGATTTGCTTTTACTGCCCACCACCTCCGTTGCCGCCCCGCCAATTATGGGAAAGGATGCAGTAGAACAGGCTAAATTATTAACGCGTTTCACTGCTCCTTTTAATTTGATAGGTGTGCCTGCGCTCTCAGTTCCATGCGGATTCACTGAGCGTGGATTGCCTATTGGCTTACAAATCGTGGGCACAAATTGGGACGAAAAAGGTGTTTTAGAAGCGGGGCATGCGTATGAAGGAGTCATAAAATAATGGATATTCGTTTGGCAAAATTTAATGATATAGAAGCGATGCGTACTATTTATAATCAATCTGTAGCGGTAGGATATCAAACGGCAGATATTTATCCGGTAAGTTTTGAGGATAGGGTGGCATGGTTTAACGCACATTCTCCTGAGAAGTATCCGATTTTTGTGATTGAAGAGGAAAACAGGGTGCTTGGCTATTTATCTATTAGCGCATATCGAGTTGGGAGAATGGCATTGCGGTATACGGCTGAAGTTAGCTATTATATTCACGAAGATTACCAGAGACGTGGAATTGCATCGATATTGCTTGAACACGCGCTTGAAATATGTCCCGCCTTAGAAATCAAAACTTTATTTGGTATTCTTTTGGATAGCAACAAAGCAAGTTATAAATTTTTAGAGAAATTTGGGTTTGAGAAATGGGGACATTTACCTTTGGTTGCGGATTTTGATGGCGTTGAAGTGGGGCATTTATATTATGGTTTGAGACTCAAGGAAAGATAAATGGTGATTTCGGCTTTAAGTATTGCGAATTCCCCATAAATACAGGTGTGATATTT
>CAZAWS010000423.1:0-1821 GCA_964488755.1 uncultured Anaerolineaceae bacterium
GTTTGGATGTTTGAACCCTTCGACAAGCTCAGGGCAAGGGTTTAAAGATTAGAGAGTCGGTCTTGGGTTAATGCTTTTGTGGGGAAGAAGTAAAGGGCACGGGCTTTGGGGTTTTCGATTAATTCGGCTAAAACGGGCAAATTATAGGCGAGGGTTTTTCCGCTGAGGGGATGCGGTAAATCGTTGGGGAGGGGGCTGTTTTGGCGGGACACGCTTTTTCTACGCACCACGTTGAGATGGCGGAGGCAAGTTCGGGTCGCGTTCGCCAGCGGTTTAATAATTCAGATAAAGGCATTTTTTATCCCGAAAGTAGATGCGCGATTTGAAAAAATGCGTTGCACATCGGGTCAGGAAAACAAATCCAACCGGCAGCGCATCGAAAAGAAGATGCAGTGCAGGTCTACGCTCATCCTAATCCTAAAAATTTTCGAGCTAGGAAAACAGTCCCCGCAACTACTGCCCAAGTAGTGTAGCCTGTGAGTAAAATCCCACCTAGTTTCATGCCAGCGCGGGCGGCAAACCACGCGGAGACTGCAAAAAGAAAAGTTGGGATGAGAGAATAGGCAACGCTGAGGCTAAATTGGGTTACGTCTTCTTTGTTTCCGTTGGCTGCGGCGTAGACGATCCAGATGGCAAGCCCGGCGCGAACGGGCATAGTAGAAATAAGCGCGGCAACAACTTTGCTCTGCTTTTGTAAAATGGCAACCGCTACAATAATAATAACGGAAATGACGACTGAGAGAATATCTTGTGTTTTCATTTAGTTTTTTGTATGCTCCGAAAGGCTAAAGCACCGATGGCTAGAGGAAACCAAAAGGTGACTGCGCGATAAGAAAGGGTGATAACAACGGCTTGATTCCACCCCACATTTAAGGAGGTGAGGGCTATGACGAGAACACTTTCCATAACGCCAATGCCAGAGGGAGTAACAGAAACGATTAGGAAGAGATAGCCAACGGCAAAGCCTGCAATAATGGTGCCCGCCGAAGAGGGAACATTAAAAGCTAGGAATACTAAAAACAAAATTAATATCAGCAGGGCTTTATTGATAAGGCTAAAAACGAATGGAAGAAGCAGGCGTTTTTTATGGTGGCGAAGGCAGACTAAGCTCTCGGCAATTTCTTCGGCAAAATGGTACGCCTTTTCTTCTTCGAGATAGGGACGATGAAGGAAAGGGTTTAGAAGACGGTTAATAAAGCGAGTGAGTTTGGCTAAAAAATCGCCTAGTCTTTTTTCTGAGTGTATTCCTAAATATAGAAGGAATGTAAAAAAAAGAAAGACGAAGAAAAGAAAAATAGAAGCCCCTATTTCTCCATTTGTGAGATTGTCTCTTCGAATGAGGACGATGATGCCCAAAGCTAAAACACAAATAAAAGCGGCATAATCGAAAAGGATAAAAAGGGCTGTTGCGGCTGTGATTTTTCCCGGAGAATGTTTGCGTTTTCTTCCATCTGTGATAAATATTGCCATACCGCCAACGCCAAGCGTGGGGGCAACGATATTGATAAAGTTGGCGGCGGTGGAGACTTTTGCCAAATGGAAGCTGTTTTCTTTAATCTCCATGAGCCAATATAGCGATTTGAAAGTAACCCCCATATTATAAAGCCAGATAAGTTGAACAGTTAGCGCGCCAAAGATAAACTTAAGGTTTGCATGACTGAGGATGTCAATAATTTGCTGTAATTCTGAAAAACTTAGAAAAACAAGTCCCACAGAGAGAAAGGTTACGATGATTAGAATAGGTTTACGCATGGAGCAGATTATACAGGTGTTTTTGAAGTGTTGTCTTAAAAAAACTGAGTTGCAGATAAGAGAACTTAG
>CAZAWS010000424.1:0-1793 GCA_964488755.1 uncultured Anaerolineaceae bacterium
TAGTAATCCTTGAAGGAAAATAGCACTTTTCGTTCCCTTTTTACGGAATAATCAAATGACTAAAGAAATAGAGAAAAAATACCAAAAAGACGAAGAAATGCTCGAATTAGAAAATTCTCTCTCTGGTGCATTAATATCAATACAGCCGCCAAGTGATGTGATGCAACGTCTTAGAGAGCGGATTGGCAAACTAGAGCCAAACCGCATTGCCAAACGTATTAGCAATTGGGAGTTGTCTCTTATCATCATCGGCAGTGTAATGTCGGCGGCTATGGTCATTTTTACAATCGCAAGGACTATATTTTACTTCTACAGAAGATGGAATAGAGGTATTGCGTAAGAGCTAAAAACCAAATAACTTATGTGAGTAGACAGTTTCTCCCTATCGTTTTCAGATAACTTCTAAAAATTATTTAATTCTGCTACCTAAACATTCTTCTTTAAATTTGCAGGGATGGGTCTTCATAACCCATCCCTATTTTGTTTAAAGTCGAGAATTTATGCTTCCCGCACACCTAAGCGCGTTAACGCAAAGCCCGCGTTCTTCCATACCTTTGCATCCCATCCATTCACAGCGTCAATAGCAACACGCCCTTTCATGGCAGAGGCAATAAAATCGGCATCCAATAGTTTGAACTCGCCATGAGCAACCAATAAAATAACCGCATCAGCTTCGAGAAGCACTTCTTCTAAATTACGAACAGTGGTTATATTTGGTAATTTTGCGTCAGAAGCAAAAGGCTCAAATGCCTTCACCTTCGCACCCGCATCTTGAAGCAAATGCACTACTTTCACCGCTGGGCTTTCTCGCAAATCGTCTACATCAGGTTTGTAGGCTAGACCTAGGGCGGCTATATTTTTCCCCTTTAACGAACCCAGTGCGCGTTCAACCAAATCTACTACAAATTTTGGTTGGGCATCATTTACTTCTCGGGCTTGGCGAATAAAAGGCGTTATCTCTGGTGCAGCTTCAACCAAAAACCATGGATCAACGCTGATACAATGCCCTCCCACACCAATACCTGGCTTCAAAATTTCCACACGGGGATGTAAGTTTGCGAGGGAGGTTGCCTCCCAGACATCTACACCAAAATTATCGGCTAAACGAGAAAACTCATTAGCAATGGCGATATTTACATCTCTATAAGTATTCTCCATCAATTTGACCATCTCGGCAGTGGTAGCGTTGGTTTTGATTATCTCTCCCTTGACAAAGATTTTATATAAATCATAAGCCGCTTGTGCCGATTCGGATGTGACTCCGCCTACGACACGCGCGTTTTCGATAAGCTCACGCAAAATTTGCCCGGGCAAAACGCGTTCAGGAGAATAGGCGAGATGAAAATCTACGCCCGCTTTTAAGCCCGATTTTTCGAGAATGGGCGCAACTAAATCAATGGTGGTGCGTGGCGGGGAAGTTGATTCTAGCACGACCAAGTTTCCTTCACGCAAAAAGGGGACTATCGCTTCCGCGGCGGCAGTCACTGCACGCATATCCGCTTTTTTGTCGGCACCGATGAAAGGGGTTGGTACCGCTATGATGAACGCGTCCCCCAGCCCGGGGGCAAGTCCGACCCGCAACATGCCAGAGTTAATCGCCCCGCTGACCAAAGTCCGCAATCCCGGCTCGTGGATGTGTAATCCGCCAGCCTTCAAAGTCTCAATAATTTCTGGTTTTACGTCCACGCCCAAAACTTCTACGCCATGTGTAGCAAAGGTGCTAGCAGTGGGCAAGCCGATATAGCCTAGCCCAAGTACGGATATTTTTTGAAATTTCATAGTGTCTCCAATTA
>CAZAWS010000425.1:0-1786 GCA_964488755.1 uncultured Anaerolineaceae bacterium
GCTCACGAAGTTCTGGGCATGAGTTTGGATGAAATAAAAACTTGCAATCGCTATGCCGTAGAGGCTTCTTTTTTGCCAGACGCACAAAAAAAGAAGCTGTTGGGAGAGTTTGAGTAAATATCTCCTTCGTGATATAAAAATAACCGCTAAAGCGGTTACTACAAAAAAAAACTGCCTGAGCTTTATAGCTCAGGCAGTTTTTTTAAGATCCCTTCCGTGACCGATACTGACGGTGTGAAGGTTTCGATTTATGCTGATTGCTCCCCTTAGAGCCATACGATTTCTGCTTTTGCCTAGGCGGGCGTGGATGATGTTTTGGCGCAGGAGCTTCATAATCTACATCGTCGAGCCAGCGGCGCACCAGCGTTTGGTTCATAATTTTTTCTAATCGGCGAATCATTGCTTCGTCATCGGGGGTGCTGAGGGTGAAGGCTTCCCCGCTTCTTTCTGCCCGCCCCGTGCGCCCAATGCGATGAATATAAGCGTCTTCGGTATCGGGCATATCAAAGTTGATAACGTGGGAAATGGAATCAATATCCAAGCCCCGCGCTGCAATATCTGTGGCAACCATAATTTGGAATTGACCGCTCTTGAAGCCCTTTAGCGCGCGCTGGCGTTGACCTTGCGTTCGGTTGCTATGCAAACTGGTTGTTCTATAGCCCGCCTTTGCAAGCTGACTCTCTAATTTACGCGCTCGGTGCTTTGTACGGGTGAAAATTAGCACTGAAGCTGTATCCGTTTTTTTGAGCAACTCTAGCAAGACAACTCTTTTTAGATGTTGAGGTACAGGATATAGGGCATGAGACACCGTATGCACGGGTTTGATTAATCCAATAGAAACTCGTTGTGGTTTTTTGAGGGTTTTTTTGGCTAATTGCTCTACTTCTTTCTTAAATGTTGCCGAAAAAAGCAAAGTTTGACGTTGCGCAGGGACGGCTTTAATAATACGGCGCACATCGGGCAAAAACCCCATATCAAACATGCGATCGGCTTCATCTAAAACCAAAATCTCAACTCGGTTGAGGTGCGCTTGTCCCTTCGAGTGCAAATCGAGCAGGCGACCGGGGCAGGCGACTATGATTTCAACACCGCGTTGAAAGGCATTAATTTGGGGTTGTGCGCCAACGCCGCCGTAAACGGTTGCGCTTTTTAAGCCCGTTCCCGCAGAGAGTTGCCGAACGGTTTGATGAATCTGCTCCGCCAACTCACGCGTTGGCGTAACAATAAGGGCGCGAGTTTGCTTGCGCGGTCCCTTTAATAATTTATGCAAAATGGGCAATACAAAAGCGGCTGTTTTCCCCGTCCCTGTTTGGGCGGTGCCGATTAAATCTTGTCCTGCCAACACGGCAGGAATCGCTTTTTCTTGGATGGGCGTGGGCGTTTGAAAGCCCGCACTTTTAATCCCCGCGTTTAGGCGAGAATCGAGGTTGAACTGGTTGAAGTTCACAAAATCTCCTTTTCTTCAGGAGCTAGGCAGATGTCAAAATGGGGGAGTGAGCGAATGCTCAAAAATAACACGCAGAACTGCTGAACAAATTTATCTTTTAGACCTAAGACCTTAGAAAAAACAAATAGTTTTTCTGCTGATGTCTAAAGTCTCAAGTTTTTTATTTACAAGGGTGGTAATTTACTCTATTGGTCGGGGGCTGTCAAGTTTAGGTATTTGGGGGAGCAGGGCAAACGCACTAAAACTCAGGTGGTTTTACTTGTAACATGTGTGCATTTTCTTATGAAAATCTATTTCAAAAGGGCTTTTTCTAAAAAATATCCAACGGTGCGGACTAAA
>CAZAWS010000426.1:0-1784 GCA_964488755.1 uncultured Anaerolineaceae bacterium
TACAATCCGCGTTCTATTTTGATCTCCCTGAACGCTTACAGTTAATGTAGCATTTACCACAACGTTCACAAAAAAAAGCAGAAGCATTTTTCTGTAATGAGCCTACGAAGAGCCAAAAAGTTCACGCCAAGGAAATCTTCACAGTCGGCAACCAAGCTAAAAACGCGTGCGTAGTGGCGCATCATCCAAAATAAAAAACATGAAAAAAAATAAATTAGCAGGCACACCGCTGGTCATCATCGCAACGGCATTTTGGGCGACTGGCGGTATCTTCATCACACAAGTCATCAAGGGAAGCAATCTTACACCCATCAATTTGGCATTTTGGCGCGATATAAGCACTTTTGCCGTTTTATTTCTTGGGGTTTCCATTTTGCGCCCCGCCTTGTTGCGGGTTAAAAAGAGCGATTTGCCGTGGCTAATTGGCATGGGCATTATTAGCATTGGTTTATTTCACGCATTATGGAATACCTCCATTATGCTTAACGGGATGGCGGTTGCCACCGTGCTACAATGCTACGCCCCTATTTTTGTTACCATCATCGCGAAAGTAATTTGGAAAGAAAGGCTTAGCTATTTCAAAATTCTTGCTATTATTTTATCTACTTTAGGCACAATTCTCATTGTGAATGTTAAAGGCTTAGACGGCATAATAATTACCCCCATAGGGTTATTCGTTGGCTTAATATCGGCTTTTGCTTATGGTTCGGTTAGCCTTTTTGGCAAAAAACTCTCTGGCAATTATAGCCACTGGACAATTCTTACCTATGCTTTTGGCGTAGGTACACTCACGCTACTTCCCCTGCAATTGCTATCTCCTAGTGCATCTTTATTACCCGTTATTTTACCCTTTGCCGAATTGATTTTTATTACCACACTTTCGGGCTATTTGCTTTATTTTGCGGGGTTACAAAAACTGCCTGCCAGCGTTGCCTCTATTTTATCTACAGCCGAAGTCCCTTTTGCCGCATTTATGGCTTATCTATTTATGGGAGAAGAGCTAACAGGATGGCAAATAGTCGGCGCAGTTTTTGTGGTCGGCGGCGTTATTTTGCTCTCGCTAAAAAATAAAGCGAATAGAAATTTACGAGTAGAGTGATTCTGTCTTGATTGGATGGGGCAGGAGATAAACTACAAATTCTGTTAGAGCTAGAAAGAAAGCCCCTACTCCCGCAAAGGAGATAGGGGCTTTTAGCATCTACCTACAGTTTCGGTAAAACGATGGTTTGCTGTTTCTGATACTTCCCTTTTTTATCCGCATACGATGTTTCGCAGACTTCATCCGCTTCAAAGAAAAGCACTTGTGCCAAGCCTTCGTTGGCATAAATTTTTGCAGGGAGTTGGGTGGTATTTGAGATTTCTAGGGTCACAAAACCTTCCCATTCTGGCTCAAAAGGAGTCACATTGACGATAATTCCGCAACGCGCATAAGTGGATTTACCAAGGCAAATCGTGAGAACACCGCGCGGAATACGAAAATATTCAATCGAGCGAGCCAGCGCAAAAGAGTTAGGTGGGATGATGCAACTCTCGCCTTTGAACTCGACCATTGATTTGGGGTCAATATTTTTCGGGTCAACAATTGTGGAGTGGACGTTCGTGAAAATCATAAACTCATCGGCTACGCGAATATCATAGCCGTAAGATGAAACGCCGTAAGAAATAACACCATCGCGCACTTGGTCTTCTACGAAAGGTTCAATCATTTTTTGTTCAACGGCCGCTTTTCTAATCCAGTGGTCGGGTTTTAATCCCATTTTTTCTCCTTTTTTAGGGGTTGCAAG
>CAZAWS010000427.1:0-1781 GCA_964488755.1 uncultured Anaerolineaceae bacterium
GGGCGGCGTAAAATTAACCAACAACTCTTTAGTGCTCCCGATAAGATGGTTTTTGCAAGGGCAGAACATCCCTCTGTTATAATCCGTCTCGCTTCTCAATTGAATTTCACGGAGAAAAAATGCCTAGCTCAACCTTTAGCAAAAACAAAAATTTTACACTTTTTCTATTCATTGCAGCCCTTTTCAGCATCATTTTAGCACTCATTTCTACCGCCAAATACGGTGCGGCAGTTTCTGGCGATGGGGTCATTTATCTTTCGGTTGCCGATAATCTCGTGGCAGGCAAGGGTTTTGTCGACCATACAAATTCCCCCCTTATCTGGTTTCCGCCACTTTATCCCATTTTTTTAGCCATACTAAAAACAGTCACTCACGCGGATATTCTTTGGCTTGGTACCTATTTTCAAATTTTTCTTTTGGGGTTAAATATCATTCTGGCGGGCATCATTTTGCAATTTTCTTTTCCCGATAAGCCCACCTATAAATATCTTGGCGTCCTTTTTATTATCACATCAGAAAATTTTTTAGAGCAACATACAGGCATTATCACCGAGCCAATTTTTATCACCTTTACCTATATTTTCATTATTTCAGCGGGATTTTATTTGGATGACCGAAGCAGGCGCGCGCTCCCAATCATGATCTTGACTGCATCTTTATCCTTCTTAACGCGCTGGGTGGGACTTGGCCTCGTCTTGCTTGGCGGTATTCTCATACTTTGGAAGCGGAGAAAAACACTGTCCCTCTTCCTGCGCGAGGGCTTCATTTTTGGCTTCTTCTCTTCCCTTCCCTTTTTAATTTGGGTTTTAGGGCATAATATCGCCCAGCATCATACCCTTTGGGGCGCGGCAGGGATAGACTCTGATGTTGCTCTCAATCTCAAACTCTCTCTTATTAGAATGTTGCATTGGTTTTTGCCACTTTATCCGGCAGAAAACCCGATTATTGGATACCCTTATCTTATTTTAGGCATTATTCTGTTGCCCATTTTGCTCATCAATAAAAAAGAGAATTGGAAGAAATGGATCGCTCGACTTCAAAATTCTTATATGCTTTCCACACTTCTCTTTGGCGCAATCTATTTCAGCGCAATTCTTTTTACCATTGCCACGCAAGACCACGCGCATATTTTATCAACGCGTTATTATCCGCTTTTGCTCCTGCCCCTTTTATCGCTTCTCTTTGCCTCAATAGAGGAACTTGTTTTGCCCCACCTTTTGAATAAAACCAAAATATGGCAAATTGCAGGAATTGTATTTTTGCTTTTATGGACTTTATACCCAATTCGAAGTATGTATAAATATGTGCAAACTGCGCGAAAAGCAGAGTTTAGTTGGACATCAAAAACATATCAGGAACTCAACTGGAATTCAACGGGATACCACGAATCTCAAATTTTGGCAGAGTTAGGCGCACTCTCACAAAAAAATCCCGACCTTGTGATTTATAGCAATTACACCGATCCCGTTTGGCTGATAACGCGTAATTCAGTAAGAATGTTACCAACTGCATCCGTTGCTTTATCAGAAGATGAGAAAATAGCCAAGCATAAAGGCTGGTCACAAACAGATTCAGGCTATATTGCCTGGTTATTGCCAAATGCTTTTGACCATGTTTTAGATATTGAAACGCTCAAAAAAATAGCCGATATAAAGCTAATTATGCGCGATGAAAGCGGGGAGCTTTATATGATAGCAGGGGAAGAGTAGAGAAAAACTTTGGTAGTGATTCTAAAGTAAGTGATAAGTTTTTTGTAGAAAGGGAGTCCAAAGTCTCCAGAC
>CAZAWS010000428.1:0-1780 GCA_964488755.1 uncultured Anaerolineaceae bacterium
TATTTCGTAATGCTTTTCCTTACGCAATACGTTTTACGCAATGCGAAAACGGAGAATTCAAATTCAAGAATCGCCTTTCTGATAGAACAGGTTTTTCTTTCTTTTTCGGGGATAGGAGCAAATAATTTGACCTGCCCTCAAATCCTTGCTATCATCAGCCTATGAAGTATAAAGAAAACCTTCGTCAGCTTTTGCCTTGGCTCGCTCCTGGATTAGGTGTCAAACGCTGGCTCACCTTTATTTTAGCGGGGATAACCCTCTTTGCTATAGGACTGGCATACCTTTTATTAGACATTTACCGCACCGCGCCCGAAACTTGGTGGCTCCCCTTTCTCTCTTATCTATCATTGCGCTTTTTGTCCCGCCCTTTGCGTATTATTATCTTTGGTGCCATAGGAATCGGGCTTATCTTTTATGGAATCTGGGGAATAAACCGCACCCTTTTGCGCCCCTTTATTCGCCCCGGCAGAAAAATAGTAGATGAACTCTCTCAATACCGGCGGCGTGGACGTGGTGCACATATAGTTGTCATCGGTGGTGGGCATGGGCTTTCTACACTGTTACGCGGGCTAAAAAAATATACGCACAACCTTACTGCTGTTGTCACCGTTGCTGACGATGGTGGCTCATCGGGAAAATTGCGCGAATCTATGGGCATACTCCCTCCCGGCGATATTCGAAATTGTTTATCCGCATTATCTAACGATGAAACAATGATGACACAACTCTTTCAATATCGCTTTAGTGGCACAGACGGCTTAGATGGACACTCTTTTGGCAATCTATTCATCAGTGCATTAAGCAATATCACGGGGTCTTTTGAAGAAGCTGTTGCTGAATCGGGGAGAGTGCTTTCGGTACATGGACGCGTTTTGCCCTCTACTTTGCATAATGTCAAATTAATAGCAGATATGACCCTTCCCCACTCGGCGCATGAAATCCGCGTGGAAGGGGAGAGCAAAATCCCTGCTTTCTCTGGGCGTATACGCCGCGTTTGGTTAGAGCCAAATGATGCTTCTGCGTTTCCCCCTGTTATTCGCGCTCTTCTCTCCGCAGATGTAATTGTTATCGGTCCGGGAAGCCTCTATACCAGTATTTTGCCCAATTTGTTGGTATCTGATTTATTGTCTGCCGTAAAAGTAAGCCATGCTCTAAAGTTATTTGTTTGCAATATCGCTTCGCAAAAAGGTGAAACGGATGCCTACTCTTGCTACGATCACATCAAAGCATTAGATGCCCACGTAGGGAAAAATTTGGTAGATTTAATTATTGCTAACGATTGCCAAGAGGCAGATTTACCTACCAATACCGAATGGACAGATATCGGCGATGAACTCTCTGGCGACCGCCGTCTTTACACTGCCGACTTGCTCGATAAAGAACACCCCTGGCGACATGATTCAGATAGATTGGCACAAATAATTATGGATTTATACGCAGAGCGCACGGGGTACCTGACTTAAACCCTGAGTGCTATATGTAAAAAAAGTTGGGCTAAGTTTCTATTCTTCCTGAAAACTCAGCAAAAATCAAAAACAGACCGTAGATTAGACGAATCAGGCGAATCTTCACTGCTTCTAAAAACTTTTTTGTAAAAATATGGAGGAAAGCATCTGTAGAATCTTTAAATAAAGGGTAAAACATCTCTTCTTTATTAACGCGAAAGACACGAAAAAGGCAAAAAGCACGGTTTTTTAAAGGTTTTTTCGCGCTATTCGCAAAATTCGCGTATAGCGTAGCGGCATTCGCGTTGAAAGCTTAAGGCGTAATTTTAATATGG
>CAZAWS010000429.1:0-1749 GCA_964488755.1 uncultured Anaerolineaceae bacterium
AACTAAAAAGGAGCACTATCATGACTAACGAACTAAACGGAACTTTTGGCGACTTTGGCGGCACTTACTTACCTGAATTTTTAGCAGAAGTTTTAGGCGAACTTGCTGAGAAATATGACAAACTAAAAGTGACTGAAGAATTTCAAAATGACCTAAAAGCCCTCTATAAAGACTATGCGGGTCGCCCTAGCTTACTCTATTATGCAGAACGCCTCACCAAAGAACTCGGTGGCGCAAAAATTTATCTTAAACGCGAAGATTTGAATCACACTGGCGCACATAAAATCAATAATGTTATTGGGCAAGGCTTGGTTGCCAAAGCACTGAACAAAGGTAAACTCATCGCCGAAACTGGCGCGGGGCAACACGGCGTTGCCACAGCTACAATCGCCGCCTATCTCAACCTCGATTGCGATATTTATATGGGCGCACGCGATATGGGCGCACAGAAACCTAACGTCTACCGCATGAAAGCACTCGGTGCAAATGTTATCCCCGTCACCGCAGGGCAGGGAACGCTCAAAGATGCCGTAGATGTCGCTCTCGGTGCCTACGCCCAAGACCACGAAGATTCCTATTATTTGCTCGGCTCCGCAGTGGGTCCTCACCCCTACCCTACGATGGTGCGCGATTTTCAACAAATTATCGGCGAAGAAATCAAAGCACAAATTCAAGAACTCGAAGGCAAACAGCCTACAGCCATTATTGCTTGTGCAGGTGGCGGAAGCAACGCACTAGGTGCATTTACCGCCTTCATTCCCGATGAAGACGTAGAACTCGTTTCCGTTGAGCCAGCGGGAAAAGGCGCAGATACCGATAGGCACGGTCTTGCCCTCGGCAAAGGTGCCCCCGATGTCATTCACGGCTTCAAAACCCTTGTTCTACACGATAAAGACGGTGAAATCGCCGAATCTTATAGCGCGGCATCGGGTCTTGACTATCCCGGTATTAGCCCCATATTGAGTATGCTCAAAGAAAATGGTCGTCTCTCACTTGGCGCAGTTAGCGACAAAGAAGCTGTAGATGCTTTTATCGCCCTCTCGCATCTTGAAGGCATTATTCCCGCCCTCGAATCATCTCATGCAATCGCCTATCTTTTCCAAGACCACGGCGATAAATACGCCAACCCCGAAGATATTGTGATCGTCAATCTCTCTGGACGCGGCGATAAAGATGTAGAAAACGTCTTTGAAAATCTGATGTACTGAAAACTCAGTAAAAGTCAAAAACAGACCGTGGATTATACGGATCGTAATTGGTCACCCCCCTCCGCTCTAGCCGCTGTTCCCGGCGGCGGGAGCGATATTTTAAGGGGGGAGTGTGACCAATTACCTAAAATGCTTTCCAAAAAGTCAAATCCAGATATTTTCTGCTGAATTTGTGAAAAAGCTGAGGGCTGATGTCTTATGGCTGAACGCTTACAAAAGTTGCTCAGAAGTTGTTTAGATTGTGTTGGGGGTTTGTTAATCATGTATAATTTTGGGTATTAGGTAGTGTCCACATGGATATAACCCGATAGTTGTGATTTTCTCTCAGCAAGGTTCAAAAGGCAAAGAAATGCCTATTAACCACAGATAAACCTAGATAAATGAGATAAAAAAGGCTCTTTGCTGAGACATTCATCCAAAATCCGGTAGTGGTTCTAAAGTAAGTGATAAGTTTTTTCGTAGAAAGGGAGTCCAAAGTCTCCTGACTTTGGCTTTTGTAAGCGTTCAGCTGCATTAAAATTATGCCTTAAGTTTTTAACGC
>CAZAWS010000430.1:0-1747 GCA_964488755.1 uncultured Anaerolineaceae bacterium
CCGACCAAGACCAACGTCAACGCGAGAAGCGGGAAAAACACTTTCTTATGAAAAGATGCGGGGATGAAATCCAAAGGATGGGACATGAGAATCTCCTTATCCAGAAAAAAATCACGAAAACACACGAAAAATTACGGATTTTTTTAAATTGCTTATTGACTTTTACTTCCAATTATTGTACTATACTAAAAATGACTGACTGGTCAGTTATAAGGAGTTTTATGTCCCCAAAAGCCGATGTAAGCGAAGAGCGCAAAGAACAAATTTCAGCCGCCGCAACGAAAATTTTTTCAGAGCAAGGCTTTGATAAGGCGCGCATGGACGATATCGCCGCTGAAGCGAAGTTGAGCAAAGGAACTCTTTATTTATATTTCAAGAGCAAAGATGCGATTATCACCCATATTTTAGACGAACTTTTTACTCGAAAACTTTCTAGTTTTCAAGCCCTAAAAGATAACCATCGCTCTGCAACTGAAAAGCTGTATATTTTTAACGAGCAGATGATTGGGGAAATGAAAGCATGGACGAAATTAATCCCGATTATGTATGAATTTTTAGGGCGGCTTTTTCGGCAAAGTGTTGTACAAAAGGCTTTCAAAAAATATATGCGCTTTTATCTTGATTTGATCACGCCCATTATTCAACAGGGCATTGACACAGGTGAATTCAAAGCAACCAACGCAAAAGATGTTGCCGTTACGATTGGAGCCGTCTTTGAAGGCACAATTTTACTTTGGGTTTATGATTCTGAATTGATTGATTTGGAGAAAAACCTACAATCTGGAATAGAATTACTTTTAGAAGGATTACAAGCATAATGAAAAATCCTAAGACCAGAAAAGCTGGCATAGATCGCCAACGCGATGAATCACTTATTCAAAAGCGGGTTTTTGCCTTAGGGCATTTTCTCATTATTCTATTTTCTGTCTGGCTTATTTTTATGAAGGGCTGGACAATCCTGGGAGATTTATTTGGCAAAGACTGGTCTTTTGCAGATCAGAACAGAGCAACTGTGTTGCTTGCGGTTGCTTTTTTTTATTGGCTTCGGCATCTCGTCACTCTATTCTATTTGCTAAAACGAAAGGTGGAATGGGGAGAGGTCTTCGGCTTACTGTTTTTTATCGCCTTCGTTGAAATTGGGCTATTGCTTATAGGTGGTGGCGCATTCCGCAATTATGCCATCAGATTGGGGAAATTAGATGCTCTAGCTCTTATCTTACTTTTGCTCGGATCTTATTTGAACAGCTTTTCAGAAATTCAACGCAAAAAATGGAAAGCTAATTCAACGAACAAAGGTCATTGCTACACCGAGGGCTTATTCCGCTACTCTATGCACATGAACTATTTTGGCGATGTTGTCTTATTTACCGGTTGGTGTCTGTTTACATACAACTACTGGACTCTACTTCTGCCCTTATTTATGCTTCTTAGCTTTATCTATGCTCATATTCCCGGGTTAGATTCCTATCTAGCCGAACGCTACGGCGAAGAATTTGAACATTACGCAAAAAAAACGAAAAAGATTATCCCCTTTATTTATTGAAAATAGCGCACAACTTGTTTTCACTTAGGAATGGGATTTAAATAACTTATACATTTGAAGCATACTTCACTCAAAATTCGCCTCATTAATGGATAATTTATTTCTTCCTAAGTCCTTAGTAAGCGTTCAGACCTCAGACTTTAGACATTAGATTTGCCGAAAACAACTAGATTTTGAAGTCTTTATGGCAGTTGCTCAAAATTT
>CAZAWS010000431.1:0-1736 GCA_964488755.1 uncultured Anaerolineaceae bacterium
ACCCGTTGGACTAGCCAAAGGCGTTTGCCCAATATTAATGGGTGTTGCAGTTGCGGGCAATGTGGGTGCCACAGTTGGGGGGGCTGGGGTAGGTGAAAATGCCACGGCTGTTTCTGTGAGTTGTGCGCCTACCGTTGCCGCCGCAGAGGTAAAAATAGCACTAGGGTCTACAGTTGCTTCTCCGTCTGCTTCATCAGCTGATTGTCCTCCGCAAGCGGAAAGGGTTAATGCTAAAACGACCAAAATAAATAACCACGTTTTTTTTGTTATATTCATAATTTTCTCCATGCACAAAGTTGTACTTTTCTGTATTATAGCCTACCTTTCTCGAGGGGATGCTAGTTTTTTTTCTAAAAATCTCTTTAGATATAACGAATTTTCATATCTACTTGTTCCCAAAATCAGGGATTAACGCCCGTCAAAATTTGCCCAGTTTGTAATTGTTCAAGAACTACTTCGGCGTTGGCTTGCTTTCCCGCATCAAGGTGCTCGGCGTTTATATCTGTCAAAATAAGCGGGGCGGCAACTGTAATGCCACCTACGCCAGCGACAAGCTGGGGCCAAGCAGATTCTATTGCCTGAAAAGGATCTGGTTGAATCGTCACGACCCAATTGCCATATTTCTTTGTAGGCGAAGCCTCACCAATAAGCAATATGCCGTTGCTAGAGAGATAGGTTAATAACTCAGGTGTGGTAAATAGAGAATCGGCAAACATGGTTTCAACTTCACGTTGAATAATAAGAAAATCTGAATAAGCGTTATAAGTTATCGGGTCTTCATCTACAGGCACTTGTATAAATTGCGGGTAGCAAGGCGCAGTTCTGCACCAAGCGGGGTAGATGAAGGCTTCACAAGTGCCACAATAATACTCCTTACCATTTGTATATGCGATTTTGTCCATTTCGCCCTGTGCGTCACTGGTGAGCATTGCACCAACTCGATAATCTTCAGTAATCATTGCAGAGATATACCCTGAGATAAAGGCAACAATATCAGGGCGGTTCGTATCTGCAACAACGCTTAAATTCCCACCTGCAACCATATCGGGAATATTAACAGAAAGAAATTGCGCTTGGGGCGCGGCGGGGGCTAAGGTCATTAGCCCTGGGTCGGGAGGCAAAACGATAACCACGCGTAAAGAGGGTTCTAAATCTTCTACAGTGAGCGTATTACGCACCTGAAAACGCATCCCGGAACTTTGAGCAAGATTATAAACAAGAGCCTGATAAGCATCAGAAGTTTCCTGATCCATATCTGCCGGAAGAACCAGCAAAGCCAATGGAATAGCTGGCGTGGGCGTTAATACCACTTCGGGAACTGCCGTTTCTGTAGGGGCTAAGGTCGGTGGCACTGGCTCAACACTTTCTGGCTCTTCGGCACCGCCGCATCCCGTTATGATTAAAGCAGTAATTAGCAAAAGTAAAATAAATTGTTTTTTCATCAAACATTCTCCTTCATGAACTTTTTTCAATTTTACACTATTGCGGGATTTAAAATAAGAACCCGTTTTTCCGAAGTCGGGAGACTTCAAACTCCGTTCTTGATTTGGACGATAAAGAACCGCACCGCGCGTGACCCTATCTTGCGTGCCCTTATTCGGCATTAGTTGGGCGTGAACTTCTCCCCACATCACCGCGCCGCATATATTTTTACTCCGTTAAGGCGTTTCACGAAAAATAGTTATCCGAAACACATATTTCGTATTGCGTATTTCGTCATGTTTTTCCTTACGCAA
>CAZAWS010000432.1:0-1712 GCA_964488755.1 uncultured Anaerolineaceae bacterium
TCGAAGGGGTGAGGGAAGTTCCAACAACCTTTTAGTGCTCCCCGTAGTTCATACGCTCTTTTAGTTGTTAGTAATAGAAGCTAACTGCTGCATGAACAGCCTCGGAGATGGCAGACTTGTCTGCAAAAAACTCACATTCAGCAATTAATTGTTCAATTTGTCTATTCCACAACAGAGCTTTTGTTGTAAGCGTTCAGCCATATTAAAATTACGCCTTAAGCTTTCAACGCAAATGCCGCTACGCTATACGCGAATTTTGAGAATACCGCGAAAAAACCCTTTTAAAAACCGTGCTTTTCGCCTTTTTCGTGTTTTTCTCGTTAAAAAGAAAAAATACTTTGCCCTTTATTTAAAGATTCTACAGATGTTTTCCTTCATATTTTTACAAAAAAGTTTTTAAAATCTGCGAAAACCCGTTTAATCCGCATTTTATTTTGAGATTCTTGAACGTTTAGCAAAGTTTTACAGAGTTCCCAGAAAGAAATGTCTCCATAACGAGAGCAAGCCTAAAACACGCGCGAATCGGCATGTCATCCTAAAAATCAATCACTTTTTATTCAAAGAAGGGTTATAATTATTAGAGTTTTACTGTGATATATGTCACAGTATTCTTTTTGAAAATCTGTTATTGAATGACTGGTTTTCATTTCATCCACTTTATTTAGGAGAATGTACCATGACTTTACTTGATCAAGCAATTCTTTTACTCACTGGCTTAACCGCCGTATATGCTGTTTATCGTCTTTGGGGACGCTACAGCAAAGACAAAGCCCTTCATGATGTTTATTATATGATGGCGATGGTTGTTTTGTTCGTCTCAGGCGTTTTGCTAATCTTCGGCGGCTGGGGGCTTTTGGCCTCACCTTATATTTTGACCGTAGCAACTTTGATCCCGCTTGGTCTTTCTTTGGGTTTGATGAACCAATTTATGCCCGAATATAAAAAAGCTTATTCTTGGTTTGCCTTGGTCGGTTTCCTAGCGGTTGCTTTCACGAGCATCACTGGGAGTTCACTCAAAAGCATCGCTGTTCCCGTGTTTCACGGTGTAGCAGGCTTGATTATTGTTGGCTTACCTCTGTATCTTTGCCTCGTTAAGAAAACTGCTCCCAAAGGTTTTGGAATGGTCGCTCTTGGCGGCATTTTGATTTCTCTCGGCGGGATGGCTTTGGCTTTCTTGAACGCTGGTAAACAACTTCTTTTCTTTAGTGCCGATGTTGTAATGATAATTTTAGCCCCCTTGCTCCTCCTGATGGCTCTTGCTTTCACTTGGGGCTTTATGAAAGATATCAAGAAATAAGTTTTTCTTGCGAAGGAAATCCGCAGTCTCTGCATTTTTATGGGACTGCGGATTTTTTACTCTATACACCTCTAAATTTGCCTTTTAATAAAGACGATGTAAATTATCTATGCTATCTTATTATTGCATTAGTAATAGTTTCATTTTTTGCAAAAAGTAGCACGTTTTATTCGTTTGGTCGGGGTTAGATTTTATCTTATAAAGTTGACACCCGACTATCTCAGGGACATTGTCCCATAAACCTTATTTGTAACGGAGAAAAATCAAATGAAAGAGTTTTTAGGAAAACGTCTTGACTACCTCTTCCGCTCCACAAAAGGGCTAACCTTGGTTGCAATTGCCTTGGTCGCCATCGTGACAGCGGTTTGGGGTACACTCTCAGGTCCTATGATTGAGTGGGGCATTCGAGACATTA
>CAZAWS010000433.1:0-1706 GCA_964488755.1 uncultured Anaerolineaceae bacterium
CCTGAGTTTATCGAAGGGGTGAGGGAAGTTCCAACAACTCTTTAGTGCTCCCTCAGAGAGATTTTCGTCTACCGCAACACAAGTTTAGAGCAAGCGAGAAAATTTTTAGTTATCTAAAAAGCGGTACAATTATTTATTATCATAAACACCAAATTATAAACTTGGAGAAAACGCTATCGTGAAACGAAAAGAATTTAATCCCTACAAAAAAGAATTTGTTGAGGCAACGAAGCGTATTTTAGCCGCCGAACATTCTGAAAACTTGGATGAAGCCGCATTTCCCGCTTATAGCAACCCCAATCCATTGATGAACTTTTTGTTTTGGGAACGAATTTATCGTGTGATGAACTATATTGAGCCAAAAGGGACTTTAGAAAAAGTCTTAGACTTTGGCTGTGGAAGCGGGGTCATGCTCCCTTTTCTTGCCAAGCAAGCAAAAGAAGTAATCGGTGTTGATATAGATTTAACCCCTTTAGAAAAGATTGAGCAATATATAAATTTCCCCAAAAATGTCAGTTTTCAAGAGACCTACGAAGAAATTCCAGAGAAATCACTCGATTTAATTATTGCCCTAGACGTTCTTGAGCATGTAGATAATTTGGAAAGAGAGTTAGATGAATTCACATCTCTTCTTGCTCCTAGTGGCGAGCTTATTGTTTCGGGACCTACAGAGAATTTCCTTTATAAAATCGGGCGTTTTCTAGCGGGTTCAAGCTATTCTGGTCATTACCATGTCAGAAATGTCTACGATATTCGAAGCGCAACACAAAAAAAACTAACCACAAGAAATCTCGCCACTCTATACCCTATTGTGCCTTTTTTTCTCATTTATACCGCTACAGCAGAGTAGCTTCCAGGAGAAGTCAGTTATCCCCTTGAGAAAAATTGCTTAGAGTTGTAAACTTATAGATACGAAATCCTGTCAAAGAGAACACATAATCAAAAACCTACTACTACAGCCCTCCAGCCCAGTCGGGATTATCGGCTACGGCGCATACATACCGCGATATAGAGACTCCCCCGCCACAGAAATCGCCCGCGTCTGGAAAGGCGAAATCGGTTAACGAAGAACCAAAATACTGTATAATCAAAATATGCTAGAGCTTGAAGAGTTACGTTCTAAATTTCTCCGTGATGAATTTGAATTTCCAAAACACGCTCTTGACCAAACATTATTGCGAGAAATTTCTGTTCAAGAAATCCAAGAAAATGATTAAACAAAAAGTGACCTATACCTTATTTAAAGAAGGCAAGTTTTATATTGTTGAAAATGTCCCTGCGCGAATAAACATGGAAACGGGAGAAGAGTTTTTCTCTCCCAAAACAGTTGAAGATTTGCATAATATCATTCTGGAAGAAAAAGTTCATCTCCGCACGGTGCAAACACCAATTTTTGATTTTGCGTAAAAAATCTAAATTGTGATGCGATATTTACGTTGCTTTTCAATGCCAGAGCGATATAAATGTTGCGTTACGTCTTTTAACAAGAATCAAGGGGTGGACACAATCTGATAGCTTTTGAAAACTTCTTTGCCTACAATCCCAACACAAATCTTTCAACCTTCAAACTTGCAACTTTAAACTTGCAAACCATTACGCAATACGAAATACGCAATACTCGGAGAAATCATGACAGAAAAGAAAAGCCTACTATTACAACCCTCCCGCCCAGTCGGGATTATCGGCTACGGCGCGTATGTGCCGAG
>CAZAWS010000434.1:0-1687 GCA_964488755.1 uncultured Anaerolineaceae bacterium
CCCGAACCGATGATTGAAATCATCGTCTGAAAGAGAAAGTGCGATAAATCGCACTAAAACTCGCGCAATAAAACCTGTTTCAACAGGTTTTACATATTAGCCTTATGTTTTCAACATAAGGCAATTGGTAGCAATCACGTCAATTCACGTTAAACCCTTTTTTCTTCTTCCTATTTGCTCCGCAATTCAGTCAACACATTTTCTAATTCATCTGGCAACCCCGCTTCAAAAGTTCTTGCCTTTTCTTCATCTGGCAATGTAATCGTTAAGCGCGCCGCGTGCAAAAATTGACGAGGAGAAGCGATTTTCTGCTTTCTGCGCCCATAATCGGGGTCGCCAACAACGGGCGTGCCAATAAATTTGCAATGTAGGCGAATCTGATGCGTGCGCCCGGTCATTATGGCGACTTCCAGCAGTGTATGTTCTTCAAAACTTTCTAAGGTTTTATATTCACTGATGGCATTTTTCCCCTTTCCTTTTGCCACAACTGCCATTTTCTTGCGCTGGGCGGGGTCTCGGCTAATAGGTGCTTCGATGCGTCCTGTTGGGGTTGGCGGCGTACCATCTACAAGGGCAATATATTTCTTTTTTACCGTGCGCGTCATGAACTGTTCTTGTAGAAATTGCATAGCACGGTCGTTTTTCGCCATGATAATTACGCCTGAAGTGTCTTTATCTAATCTGTGCACCACGCCCGGACGAATTTCGCCACCAATGCCTTCCATTTCTGGGGCGTGAGCAAGTGCGGCGTGAACGAGCGTACCCGTATCATGTCCCGCGGAGGGATGCACAACCATCCCCGCGGCTTTGTTGACGACCAGCACATCATCATTTTCGAAGATGATGTCTAGGGGGATATTTTCTGGCACTAGATTGGTCGCTTTTGCGGGAGGAATTTCGATCACGATTAACGCGCCTTCAGATATTTTTGTCCCGTTTTTGGTGATAATTTCTCCATCTACGGTGACTAATTTATCGTTGATTATTTTTTGCAAACGGGATCGCGTGAACTCGGGCATTTCTTGAACGAGAAAATGATCGAGACGCGCTTCTTTTTCGGCGGAATAACGTAACTCTACAAATCGACTGCTCATAGGGCGGGATCCTCTGTCCCCACGTGCGGTGCGGGTTCTTCATCTTCCGCTTCGCGCGTGGCTTTAGCTTGCTTCTCTTTCTTCTCCATTTTCCAGACCCCAATCAGCATAATGACTGTTCCGATGGTGATGCTGGCATCTGCCACATTAAAAACGGCAAAGTTGCCAATTGAAATCCAATCGGTAACAATGCCATCATAAAGAAGGCGATCAATGAGATTGCCAATTGCGCCGCCAAGTTGTAAGGCGAGGGCAAAGCGAAGATACCAATCGCTGGGGTCAATTTCACGATAAAACCAGATGATGGCAATAATTACGATAAAGGCAAGGGCGGTGAAGAGGGTTGCGCCATTTTTAAACATACCAAAAGCCGCACCAGTATTATGCCAATGAACGGTGCGAGCGTAAGGGGCGAGGGCATCCCAACCATCAGGAAGCCAAAAGCCGCCTGTAGGGATATTCTCGCGAACGAGATTTTTTGTCCACTGGTCGAGGGCAACGATAATGCCCGCAACTGTGAAAAGGAAAAGATAGTTTTTTGTTACTTTCAAAAGAACTCCTTGTTCTTGGTCTACTGATTTACTGGTCTACTG
>CAZAWS010000435.1:0-1684 GCA_964488755.1 uncultured Anaerolineaceae bacterium
AACTATAGCTTCTATAAGGATGCCTCTGCAAATTCTGGATCAACAGAGGATAAATTGTGAGTAAGACAAAGAAAAAAGCCGACATTCTCATTGTCGATGATACTGTCGAAAATCTAAAAATACTCGTTACCCACTATCGAATATTATTTCGACCAAAACTTGGCTGAAACGTAAATACCTGAAGACTTGATTAATTAAGGAGCATCAAATGACACAAAAACTTTTTAACTTTGAAGAACAATTCAAATTTGGCATTGACGAAGTAGATAGCGAACATATCATCCTTGTCGATATGCTTAATCGTACGCAAGAATTATTGAATCAAAATAAGCGAGATGAAGCATTAAATTATTTTAACGAGATTCTTTCTTCATACGTCCATGAACATTTTGAAAATGAAGAAACATTTATGGCAAGTTTTGATTATCCTGACTTAGACAAGCATAAAGCAATTCACAGTAATTTTCGACATACTGTCGACACTTTGAAACCAAAAATTGCAAACGGGGATAATGCCGCTTTTCGCCAAGCATTACGCGATACTTATATGTGGGTTATCTCTCATATTGGCACAACCGATAGAGAATACGCTACCTACTATTTAAAACAAAAAAATAGCTGATTTAACGATTTGTTTTGCAATGGGAACACTAAAAGGTTGTTGGAACTTCCCTCACCCCTTCGATAAACTCAGGACAACGCCTGACCTTTCCTTGTGTCGGTTGCTTTTTTGTGCTACAGTGAGAATGAGTGTTTTATGATTTTAATGGAGGAGGTGATTTATGTGATAAACCCGAAACTCGAAAAGGGGCAGGGATTACTAGAGTATGCGCTTATTCTTGTTTTAGTTGCCATTGTTATTATAGCTGCCTTAACCCTCCTAGGTCCAACTGTCGGCGACCTCTTTTCAAATGTCAACTCTGATATTGAAGCATTATATTAGTAAATGCTTTAGCCTAAATAACTTCTTAAGATTGTATCTTTTAATTTATTTTAATCTAAGAATCCTGCTCATTCTTTATGAGCAGGATTTTGATTTTATATATTGTCATCAACACCAATCTTTCGTTGACAGTCATATCTCCGAACGGTACAATCGCTTTTCATAAAAAGACCTTAGACTTTAGACATCAGCAAAAACAAAAAAACTGAAATCTGATGTCTAAGTTTTCACCAAAACAGGAACAAAAAATGCTAAAAGAATTTAAAGATTTTATTATGCGCGGCAACGTACTCGATTTGGCAGTTGCTGTCATTATTGGTGGCGCGTTTAAGGCAATCATCAGCTCGCTTGTAGCGGATATCTTGATGCCAGTAATCGGGATTGCAATGGGTGGCGTTGACTTCGCTGCGCTATCCTTCTCGATTGGTGAAGCGGTTGTAACCTATGGCATGTTCATCCAAGCTATTATAGATTTCCTTGTTATTGCTTTCGTTATTTTCCTTTTGATTAAGAATATAGAAAAAACGAAAAAAGAAATCGCCGCCCCACCCGCAGAGTCAACTACGAAAGAATGTGGTTTCTGCTTCACAGAAATTCCCATTAAGGCAACTCGTTGCCCTAACTGCACGTCTGAATTAAAATAACCCTTTCGTAGGGGCGCAGCATGCTGCGCCCCTACGTTTTTGAATATGTCCCTAAACCCTCAACAAAATCAAGCTGTAACCGCCGAAGATGGTCCCG
>CAZAWS010000436.1:0-1669 GCA_964488755.1 uncultured Anaerolineaceae bacterium
CCTGTTTATCTGCGTTTATCCGTGGCTAATTCTAGATGTACGGTAGAGAATAAAACAAAAGACTTCCGAAGTTTTGAAACTTGGGAAGTCTTATTTTTAACTAGCCACATGACAGTTTGGAAAAAGAAGCGCGTATTGGTTGGGTGGCTACTGAGCCAGCCGAAGCGTAGGCGATGCTTTCCGCCGTATCGAAACCAACAATTAGTATAAAATCGGCTTTTTCGTGGCTTCGATACGCTCCGAAAAAGCATTCGGAGCTACTCAGCCACCTGCAAAAAAAAAGTGTCATGTCGCTAGATTTTTAACCTTCTAACCTTCCAACCTGCCCCTTATTCGCTCCACTCTAACTCATATTCGCCAATGAAGACAGTATCGCCTTCAATAATTCCCTTCTCACGGAGAGCAACATCAATCTTGATGGCTTGCATAATCTTCTGGAAACGGCGAATTGATCCAGGATGTTCCCAATAAGTCATTTTAGCGGCACGCTCAATCGCCTCCCCGCTGACTTGCCAATCACCATCGTTGATACGGGTAATTTCAAACTCATTCGGGTCAGTTTCTGCGCTATACAGCGGCATGGGGGCTTCTTCTTCAAGCGTAGGCATTTGAGAGAGTTTTTCTACCGCCTTCATCAATAATTCATGAATATCCGTGCGTGCCATTGCCGAAATTGCCATAATTTCATGCCCGCGTCCTTCCATCTCGGCTTTGATTTCTTCCCAGCGTTCGGCAACTGCTGGTTGATCCATTTTGTTAAATGCCACAATTTGTGGTTTCTCGCCAAGTTGAGGATCGAAAAGAGATAGCTCCGTATTAATTTGGCTAAAATCGGCGATGGGGTCCTCGCTCGTGCCATCTAGCAAGTGGATTAAGATACGCGTCCGTTGAACGTGACGCAAGAACTCGTGCCCCAAGCCCACCCCTTCGGATGCACCTTCGATTAACCCCGGTATATCGGCGAGAACGACGCTCTCAAATTCGCCAAATTTCGCCACCCCTAAATTAGGCACAAGGGTAGTAAATGGGTAGGCAGCAATTTTGGGACGCGCATTGGTTAGGGAGGTGAGAAGCGTTGATTTCCCGGCATTGGGGACACCGACCAAGCCAATATCGGCAATTAACTTCAACTCCAATCGAATGTTTTTTTCTACGGGCGGGACACCTTTTTCTGCGGTGCGCGGCGTTTGATGACGGGAATTTTTAAAATGCGTGTTGCCACGACCTCCCCGTCCTCCTTCACAGATAACGAGTTCTTGCCCTTCTTCGGTGAGGTCGCCGAGAAGTTCATCGCTATCATCATCATAAATCAACGTGCCTGCGGGGATTTTGATGATGAGGTCATCACCCGATTTGCCATAACGGTTATTGCGTCCGCCACGTTTGCCATCATCGGCAACATAGCGGCGTTTATGACGGAAATTGGCGAGAGTGTTGATATGGGATGTGACGCGGAAAATAACATCGCCCCCTTTACCGCCATCACCACCATCAGGTCCGCCCCGCGGGACATATTTTTCACGGCGAAAATGGACAATGCCATTACCGCCTTTGCCTGAACTTACAAAAATTTCTGCTTGGTCTATGAACATGAGTTTATCTTTTGGTCTAGTTGTCTTTTAGTTAAATAATCTTATTGAACAGACTATTTTATCATCGAATGAGGAAT
>CAZAWS010000437.1:0-1648 GCA_964488755.1 uncultured Anaerolineaceae bacterium
GATGAATCCGACTTGAACCTAGCCCAGCGGGCTTCCATGTATTGAGCAGGCGGCTTCAGCCCCGCTCATTTGGCGAAGGTATTGTTTTAAATATAATTATTCAGATTTGATATTTTTTTATTCCTTCGCTGGGCGCAAGAAGATCATCCAGTAAATAGCTGCAACGAAAATTGAGCCACCGAGAATATTGCCTATTGTAACGGGAATTAAGTTATTGACGATAAAGGTTCGCCATGTTAGACCCGATAAATCTAAACCTGTGCTGGCGGCAAAGGCAGGATCAACGTTTTTGATTGTTAAACCGATGGGAATAAAATACATATTTGCTATACTGTGCTCAAACCCTGCCGCAACAAATGCGGTGATAGGGAAAATAATTGCGGCAATTTTATCTACTGTACTGCGTGCGCTAAAGGTGAGCCAAACAGCAAGACATACTAAGATATTACAGAGAATGCCCAAAGAAAGAGCTTGCCAAAACCCAAAAGCAACTTTGCCATTGGCGATTTTTAGCGCAGTGACACCAATCTCTCCGTTTGAGCCGAGATACTGCTTACTTGCAAAAACCAAGCCCACAATCACGAGCGATCCGATGAAATTTCCAACATAGACAATGCCCCAGTTTCTCAAAAGAGCTTTTGTACTCACTTTTCTGCCTGCCCACGCCATCACAATTAGGTTATTGCCCGTAAAAAGTTCAGCACCACCAACAATGACGAGTATCAATCCCAAACAGAAAGCTAATCCTACCAACAGTTTTGTTACGCCATAACTCAACGTGCCAGATGCGCCTGTAGCAACGGTAGTCGCAAAAACTGCACCAAAAGCTATGAATGCGCCTGCCATTAAAGAAAGTGCAAAAACTTGCAAGGTGGGAGCTTCAACTTTGCGCTCGCCTATATGTTCGGCGCGGCGCGCCATTTCGGCAGGGAGCAATGCATCAATACGAATTTCAGTCATAAGTTTCTCCTTTATATTACGGTTTCATCCAACGCAAAAATTTTACTCTGTGAGTCATCTTATTGTAAGTGAACATTATCACAATCATTTGTGACAAAAAGCGCAAATGTAAAATAGCAAGAAAAAGGTATACTATTCAGATGAAAAAAGAAAGAATTGGTATTTTTGGTGGCACCTTTGACCCGCCCCATTTAGGGCACCTGATATTAGCTTGCGAGGTGCGCTCACAGCTTAATCTTGATCGCCTACTTTGGATGCTAACCCCCGACCCTCCCCACAAACAGGATAGGGAAATCTCTTCCCTTGTGCATCGTCAAAAAATGGTTGAGTTGGCAATAGTGGATAACCCCAACTTTGAGCTTTCTCTTGTGGAAGCCGAACGACCCGGTCCCCATTATTCGGTGGATACGGTGCGCATCATCCGTGAGAGAAACGTGGGTGCTGAAATTATATTTTTGATGGGGGGAGATTCGCTGAAAAACCTGCACACTTGGCACCATCTCGATACTTTTGTCGCCGCTTGTGATGAGATTGGCGTAATGCGCCGCCCCAATGATAATGTTGACGCGGGCACGCTCGCGGCAAAAGTTGAAGGGCTAGAAGAAAAAATAAAAATTGCAAACGCCCCCTTGCTAGAAATTGCCTCACGAGAAATCAGACGGCGCGTACGAGAAGGCTTGCCCGTGCG
>CAZAWS010000438.1:0-1633 GCA_964488755.1 uncultured Anaerolineaceae bacterium
GCATGTTGAACCGCTACACCACGGGACCAACTAACGAGCGATAGTTTACCACAGGCATTTTTGGGGGTCAAGTTTTTTGTCTATGAGTTTTCCAAAAGAGCCGCCAAAGTCACAGCTTGCTTACTAAAACGCAAAGAAAAACAAAGAGTTTTACGCCGAGAAAAACGCCCCTAAAACGCACCCCAAGCCAAAAATATCTATGCTGAGCCTGTCGAAGCACAAGCGCGAAGCAGTACTTCGTCCAAAAAAAAAGCCCCTCTAAAAAGAGCGGCTTTTTTATCTGATAGCGGTATAATCTAGTTACGTGATTCGATATAAGTTGCCGCTCCCCCAACAGTTGTGATAGATTGGGCATCTTCATCAGAAATTTCTGCGCCAAATTCATCTTCAAACGCCATAATCAACTCAACCAAATCGAGAGAATCGGCTTCGAGATCGTCACGGAAATTTGCTTCTGGGGTCACTTTTTCTATATCTACGCCGAGTAAATCGGCGATAATATCTTGAATTTTGCTGAGAGTATCAGCCATAACAGCCTCCTGAGTGCTTTTAATTAGTACTGGCTATTTTACCAGTTTATGTCAAAATAAGGAACACAGACCTATGTCAAAAGTTGCGCCGATTGACCAAAGAAAAGCCGACCATATTCGGATTTCTTTAGAAGAAGATGTGGATTCTGCGCTGAAAACGGGATTAGAACGATACCAATTTGTGCATGAGGCTCTCCCCGAAATAGCGTTAGCGGACGTGGATTTAGGCTTGTCACTCTTCGGTAAGCGTCTGTGCGCCCCCATCTTAATCTCCTCCATGACCGGCGGAACAGAGGAAGCTGGTGAAATTAACGCTAGACTAGCGGAAGCAGTCCAAGAAACTGGCATCGCAATGGGGCTAGGCTCTCAGCGCGCCGCCATCGAAAACCCCAAGCAAATCTCTACCTTTAGCATTGCCCGCAAAATGGCACCAGACGCGCTCCTTTTCGCCAATCTCGGCGCAATCCAATTAAATTACGGCTACGGCATAGATGAATGTAGGCGTGCAGTAGATATGCTTGAAGCCGATGCCCTAATTTTACATCTCAACCCCCTTCAAGAAGCCGTGCAGGCTGGCGGGGATACAAATTTCGCAGGCTTGGCGAAGAAGATAGAAGCAATTTGTGCAAAATTAGAAGTCCCCGTGATAGCCAAAGAAGTGGGCTGGGGTATTTCAGAGCGAACGGCAAAACTTCTTACTGACTGTGGCGTGGATGCGATAGACGTAGCCGGTGCGGGCGGCACAAGCTGGTCGCAAGTAGAGATGCACCGCGCCCCAGATGAATTCACGAAACAACTCGCGGCAACCTTCGTAGATTGGGGCATCAGCACCGCTGATTCTATTTTGAACGTAAAGAAAACCGCCCCCGAAATGATTGTTTTCGCCAGCGGTGGTTTGAAAAATGGGCTGGATATTGCCAAATCCATTGCGCTAGGCGCAACGCTGGGCGGGATGACGAGATTGTTTTTGGAATCTGCAATAGTTTCTACAGCGAAGGTAGTAGAGGCGATTGAATTGGTGAAAAAGCAGATTGAAGTCGCGTTTTTTGCGGCGGGAATTGCTACAATGAACGAAATTGTAGGGGTGGGTCTCAGACCCACCC
>CAZAWS010000439.1:0-1617 GCA_964488755.1 uncultured Anaerolineaceae bacterium
CCGAATATATGACCGCCCTCATGTCGGTTTTTTATGGGAAAACTGAAAAAGTCTCGCACTATTCTGCCAATGCACGCGATATGGGCATCGAAATACTCCCGCCCAGCGTCAATAGCAGTGAATGGGATTTCACCTCAGAAATTTACGATAATGGCAAGTCAGCCATCCGTTTTGGCTTTGGTGCGGTCAAAAATGTGGGCGAAAAACCCATAGAAAAACTGATAGAAGCTCGCGGTGACAGAAAATTTAAAGACATCAACGAATTTGTTCACGAAGTAGATTTAAGTACCATTGGCAAACGCTCCCTCGAATCGATGATTAAAGTCGGTGCGCTTGATAATTTTGGCGACCGCTCTAGCCTGCTCTCTGCCGTTGACCAACTCATTGCGGTCAGTTCATCTCACTTCAAGGCAAAAAATGCGGGGCAATTTAGCATGTTTGGCGCAGAAACGGGCATCAGCAACAAAATCCACATCCCGCCCGGCGAAGAAATTGACCAACGCATTCAACTTGGCTGGGAGCGCGAACTCATCGGCGTTTATGTCTCCGACCATCCCCTCTCGAAATATCAGGAAATTTTTCAGCAAATAGCCTCGCACACCTTTACCACCCTCCCTGATGCGCGCCACCAGCAACCCGTTCGCGTTGGAGGCATTATTGCGGGCGTGCGCCCTTATCAAACCAAAACGGGTAAACCAATGGGCTTTGTCACCCTCGATGATATGCACGGCATTATCGAATTGGTCATATTTCCGCGCACTTGGCAAAAATATAAAGAGCTTTGTGAAGAGGGCAAAATTGTCATTATTTCTGGCAAAGTAGATGCAGAAAACACCCCGCCAAAAATTCTTGTAGATAAAATTTCTACAGATTTCAATTTAGTCACTTCGGTAGAAGATGTCGGTAGACTTCCGAAGTCTGACAGACTTCGGAAGTCTACCGACACGCCAAAGCCGCGCGCGGTTCAACCTGCTCCCGTTAAAAAGACATATCCTGAAAAAGAGCAACCTACCGTTAAATCTGCGCCGAGCCTTCCCCCTCAGAGGGAAGGGACTTTGAGGCAAGTTGCTGAACCCGTAGCCACTTACGCCCCTCCAGCAGTAGATGAGGGGATGCCTCCGCCCCCGCCCGCCTTCCCCGATGATTGGGATGAAATCGTTTACGAGATGGATAATCCCGCCGAAATTGCAGAGGTTGATATCTTCCCAATGCCTGAGTTGAATCCAGAGTCTCCACACGGTGACCAAGCCCAAAACACGGTCGTTCCGAAAGAAGATCCTGTGGCACGCGAGGTGCGTAAATCTATTCCAAAATTAGATTTGTTTAAGGGCAACGAATCCGAATATCCCCCCAGAATGATCACCGTAGCGGTGCGCCCCAATGGTGATTTAGCGCGCGATAAAAGGCGACTGAAAAACATCCACGGTGTGTTAATTTCTTTCCCCGGTAAAGATAAATTCTCTCTGCAAATTTTTGAAGGTCACAAAGGGCATTTGATTGATTTCCCAAATTACAACACGCGCATTTGTGATGAGATGTTAGCACGCCTCAAAACCGTGCTCGGCAAAGAAGAATGGCGGATTGAGGAGATTGCTTAAGCCCTTATGCTTGTTATTA
>CAZAWS010000440.1:0-1608 GCA_964488755.1 uncultured Anaerolineaceae bacterium
GTGAGGGAAGTTCCAACAACCTTTTAGTGCTCCCTAAAGATGTACGGTAGAGAATTGTTTTAAAAAAGTTACTCTGCACACAAAGGTTCGTTAAAAGGCACTCAAGCCAAAATCACGCGCGTACCGTTATTCCCCAATCAAAGATTCGGGGCGCAGAATCTCATCCAATTCTTCTTTGTTTAATAATCCTTTTTCTAGCACAATCTCGACCACGCCGCGCCCGCTTTTATATGCTTCTGCCGCGACTGCGCTGGCGTTCTCGTATCCGATATGCGGATTTAGGGCGGTGACGATGCCAATTGATTTATCTATCATTTCTCGTAAATCGTCGCGGTTGGCGGTGATTCCCACCACGCATCGCTCAGAAAGGGTGAGGCAGCCACGGGCCAAAAAGGTGAGGCTGTTGAAAAGGTTGCGGGTGATAATTGGCTCGAAGGCGTTGAGCTGGAGTTGCCCCGCCTCTGCCGCAAATGAGACGGTGATGTCGTTGCCGATGACCTCAAAGGCGATTTGGTTGACCACCTCAGGGATAACGGGATTGACTTTGCCGGGCATGATGCTAGAGCCAGCCTGCACGGGAGGGAGATTGATTTCATTAAAGCCCACGCGGGGACCCGATGAGAGCAGGCGCAAATCGTTACACGTTTTAGATAGCTTGACCGCAACACGTTTGAGAACGCCTGAAAGCTGAACGAACGCGCCTGCATCTTGCGTGGCTTCGACCAAATTGCCTGCGGTAATAAGCGGAATTTCGGTAATTTCTCCGAGAAATCCACAAGCTACTTTCGCATAGCCTTTGGGGGCATTGATACCTGTCCCGATTGCCGTTGCTCCAAGGTTGATTTCGTTAATTAACAGTGATGCTTCTCGTAGGCGGTCGCGGTCTTCAGAGAGCATAACGGCAAAGGCGCGGAACTCTTGCCCTAAGGTCATCGGGACAGCGTCTTGGAGTTGAGTGCGCCCCATTTTTAGAATATCATGGAATTCATCGGATTTTTGCTCGAAAGATTTTTGCAAAACGCCCATTGCTTCAATTAAATTATTGATTTTGGAGTGCAAGGCAACTTTGATAGCGGTGGGGTAGACATCGTTGGTGCTTTGACTCATATTAACGTGTTCTAGGGGGTGCAATTTAGCGTAATTGCCACGCTCTTCTCCCAAGTATTCAAGAGCGAGATTGGCAATGACTTCGTTGGCGTTCATGTTGGTAGAGGTGCCTGCTCCGCCCTGAATAATATCTACCACAAAACAATCGTGTAGTTTTCCTGCCAAAATATCATCACAGGCATGGATGATGGCCTCTTTTTTCTCATTGTCAAGCAAGCCAAATTGATGGTTTGCCAAGGCAGAGGCTTTTTTGACGGATGCCAACGCATTGATTAACTCTGGGTAGGCTCTAATGGCTGTGCCAGAAATAGGGAAATTCTCAACGGCGCGTAAGGAATGAATTCCGTAATAGGCTTCGGCAGGGACTTCTTTATAGCCAAGTAAATCGTGTTCTGTACGAGTTTTTGTCATTGTTTTTTCCTTAAATGATAATTTTTAAAATCCTACTGTGTATTGTCAATTTTACTACCAGTTCATCAGGGCTGTTCAGTGCTAAAAAAA
>CAZAWS010000441.1:0-1588 GCA_964488755.1 uncultured Anaerolineaceae bacterium
TTGCTGACTCCTCAAGGGCGCGTTTTTAATCAGGATGAAGCACAACGCCTCGCGCGTGAACCGCGGCTTGCTTTGCTATGTGGACGCTACGAGGGCGTAGACGAACGGGTGCGTACCCATCTCGTAACAGACGAGATTTCCATCGGAGACTATGTGCTAACAGGAGGCGAGTTGCCCGCCCTTATACTCATAGACGCACTCACACGCCTAATCCCCGGTGTGTTAGGCGCAGAAAATGGCGCAGAAAACGACTCCCATGCAACAGGGTTATTAGAAGGCGCGCACTACACCCGTCCCGTCGAGTTTCGGGACTGGGAAGTCCCCTCTATTTTACGCTCTGGCAATCATGGAAAAGTGGCACAATGGCGGCGTGAGCAAGCGTTAATCCGCACCTTTGAGCGCAGACCAGAAATGCTAGATAATATAGAACTAAATCAGAAAGATAAGTTGTTTTTAGAAAAGATAAAAAATGGAAAAGCGTGAGTGGGAATTAGAGAAAGCAAAATAAGAGATTGAAATTACTACCTCCGTGCGGACGTGAACGCACCGTACCAATCAGCCCAACCCGACTGAAGTCGGCTATGCGTTCGGAGATAGCGACTTCGCTTGAGTGGACTTTAGCTTTGAGCGTGGACGTTTACGTCCATGCGGCGAGAGTTTTGCACATCTTCAACGGAATTTGCCAGCCGCGGGGAAATCTCTTGACAAACATGGTATATATCAGTAATATACAATTATGCAAATCATCAACGATATTATTGGTTTTGACTGGGATGAAGGCAATCTCAACAAAAATTGGATTAAACACCAAGTCTCTAATGCCGAATGTGAGGAGATGTTTTTTAACATGCCACTCTTGGTCGCTGATGATAGAAAACATTCCCAAAATGAAGAACGATATTATGCACTCGGAAGGACAAATAAAGGACGCGAATTATTTATCGCTTTTACCTTGAGAAATGAGAAAATCCGTGTAATTTCTGCTCGCGATATGAGTAAAAATGAGAGAGAATACTATGCCAAAGCCAATGCCTAAATTCAAAAACGAAGACGAAGAACGCGAGTTTTGGGCAACCCATGACTCCGCTGAATATGTGGATTGGGGAAATGCTGAAAAAGTGATTTTCCCTAAACTTAAACCTGCCACAAAGACAATTTCTCTGCGTTTATCAGAAGCTATGTTGAGTGAGTTGAAGTTGCTTGCCAATAAATCGGATATTCCTTATCAATCGCTTATTAAGATTTTTCTCCGTGAGCGGATTGATAAAGATTTGCATCGCCGTTTAGCGTAAAAAGCAAAACGCCGAAGTTTTCAAAACTTCGGCGTTTTTTGTTAATGCGAAGCTACATATTCACCCAAAACTTCATTTATGCGAGTTTGCCAGCCTTTTCCTGTGGATTTGAAATAATCCAATATATGCTGATCAAATCGGATGGAAGTCGCTATTTTGGGATTGGAAATTTTTGGACGACCGCCCTTGTTTATCATACCTTCTCGCATTTCAGCGGCAGTCAATGGGCGATCATCTTCATCTTTTTCGTCCCACACAAAATCACCTTCTTTAGGTGGGATGGTTGTTGCTTTTAG
>CAZAWS010000442.1:0-1585 GCA_964488755.1 uncultured Anaerolineaceae bacterium
GTTTTTTGTTTTTCTTCGTGTTTTTTCGTGTGCCTTCGTGGATGATTATTTTTTTACCCCTTCCCAAAAGAGATTGACTACCATTTGAATATCATCTTCTGAGATGGCACGACCTTCGATGCCCGTAGAGCGATGTTGTTGAGCAAGTCCATGCAACATACCGAGCATCATCGCGGCGGCTTCTTCTGCGCTGGGGTGAATTTTGATTTCGTCCTTTTGCTGGGCAAGGTTCAATGCTTCAACAAGAGGTTGGTTAATTGATTTCATCAGTTTGCCGTGATGTTTACCGCTATTTTTAAGGTGTTTTGCGTCCCTGCGCAACATGAAAATTGGTGCGTGCTGTCCAGCAATCGCGTTGACATAAGCATTTAATATCGCTTCAATCTTTTTACGAGGCGATGAGATATTCTCTCCTGCTTGAGTCATTTTCTCGCGCAAATTTTCAGCGTGATGCTGCATCACCTCAGCGAAAAGGCTCTCTTTATCGGGGAAGTGGTAGTAAATTGCGGCATTGGTCACGCCACATTCACTGGCAATAACGCGAATCGACGCGGATTTATAGCCATGCTCGGTGAAGAGCTTTTCGGCAATATCTAAAATATGCTCGCGTCCTACGCGTGGATGTGGCGACATAGACTTTCTCCTAACTTACTGAACGTACGGTAAGTAAGTTATACTCCCTGTAGAAGAGAAGGTCAAGAGGAGTTTTTTCGTTTTTTTTGAAGATTGTTTTGTAATTACTCAAAATTATGATGATAGAACTGCATTGCGTCTGCGTTTGGAAAACACATGACCCAACACATGACCTCTAGCACTATATTATATGACCTAAAGACGGATATAGTGGGGGCAGGCATCGGATTTATCACGGATGTTTGAAGTTTATAGCTTGGAATCTAAACGGGAGCAGATCTTATGAAAAAAGGAAATATAACCGGCGGCTTAATTCTCATTCTACTTGGCGTGTGGTTTTTAGCGGTGGAGTTTATTCCACAGCTTAATGCTTGGGCTGAGGGGCAATGGACGTTACTCATTATTGGTATTGGCGTAATTTTTCTTGCTGTGGGTATTTTGAATAATATACCCGCATTATCCATTCCCGCCTTTATCATTGGCAGTATTGGTGGTTTGCTCTATTACCAAAATGTGACTGGCGATTGGGCAAGCTGGGCTTATGCGTGGACGCTGATACCCGGTTTTGTGGGCTTAGGCTTACTCTTTTATAGCCTCCAAACTGGCGACAAAGGCACACGCTCGGCAGGATTTGTTCTTCTTTTTATAAGTTCTGTTTTATTTGTTGTTTTTGGGTCATTTTTGGGTGCCCCCCAAGAAATCACGAAGTATTGGCCCCTTCTGCTCATTATCGTTGGTGGGAGAACTATGTTTCGTGCGCTGTCGGGTGGTAAAAAGGAAGAAGCAATCGAATCCCCTCAACCTATAGAAAATGAAGATATTGTCGAAGACGCTATCGAAGACGTTATCATTGAGGGTGAGGTCGAAGAAGAGCCTGTTCTAGAACCCGATCAAATTATTGATGCAGAAGAATAAGAGATATAGCGAGTAGGGGAGCACTAAAAGGTTGTTG
>CAZAWS010000443.1:0-1560 GCA_964488755.1 uncultured Anaerolineaceae bacterium
ACAAAATCCCGCATAAACATCATGGCTTTAACTAAATTGCTTTTTCCACTTGCGTTATGACCGTAAACGGCGGCACTGCGTAGGAGACGATATTTACCCACCTCGAAGATGTTGTTTCTATCTACGTCATCATTATCCTTTAACTTGGTTGCCTCCATGCTGAGCGTCACAGGCTCGTTAAATGAACGATAATTACTAACTGTAAATTCTATAAGCATCGAAAATCTCCTTTTTAATCAACACTTTTTGTTGAAAAACACGAAAAAGTGCTTATTAGACTTAGATTTTACCTTTTTTTATTTATATCGTCAAATTGAGTAAGACGGCGGTCAAGAAACTAATTTCAAAAAACATCGCCATATTTGGAATTCCATCGCTAAATCCAAAAGAGCCAGAACACGAACAACAAAAAAGCCTCCCGAATTCTCCCCAAATCCGAAAGGCTTTCAATTTTCAATATTCTACCCCCTCAACTCCGCCCCCAGTTCATGCTCCAACCGTCTCACAATCTTCTTTCTAATCTTCGCCGCTTCCTTATCGGTCAGCGTGCGGTCGGGAGCTTGGTAGGTTAGCGCGTAAGCCAGCGATTTTTTACCTTCGCCGAGTTTTTCGTCACGGTAGGCATCGAGAAGACGGGGATTGGAACAATCATTCTTCTCCACTTGCATAAAAGCATCATACTGCCAAAATCTCAAACTCTGTCGCCTTTACCTTCGGCTTGACTTGGCGTTTTTCCTTAGTCAATTCTACAATGCCATACATCGCCATTGTTTTTAAGGTTCTCGACAAATTGCTCGATTGCCTTCCCGTGGCTTCAGAGAGAACCTTAATAGAATCTGGCTCCAACTCCCTGATAACGCGCAATAAAGCTCTGTTTTCATCACTGAGCACTTCTGCAAGAGAACGCATAGAGGTAAACCAAATTGTTGGTTCATTTTCAGTTGGTTTATATTTCCCTGCGGCAATATCCAGCACTCTTTGGCGTATCTTTTCTTGGGGCATAATGCCAATTCGCATTTTTTCAGTTTCTTTCATCTCAGCTTCCTGTTTTGGCTAATAGTTTATCTACGCTTTCAAAAAAATCTTGTATCAGTTGATAGGCATCCATAAACTCATAAGGAATTCCTATATCTTTTTGATTTCGGTGGCGATGGTCAAACTCAACTTTACGACCAGCGTACTTTTTTCTGTGAGACACTTTTACGGCATGAGCATTGTCGTAGCCCATGACTCTTTGACCATATTCATTGTGTAAAGTTATGCTATAGCGAATGCCATGCGGTCTTTCAGGTGAAGTATTTGTTAATGACACTTCGAATTTGACCCAATAGCCATGTTTTTGCTCAATAATAGTGCCATTCAGGTCCAGTAAAGTATCCAGTCCAGAATCTCTATCCATACCACCTCGCAACACATATCAACTGCTGATAATTATATCTCAATTAAGCAATTAAAAGCAAGGAACAATCGAGTATAGCATCCAATGATTTAAGATAAAAAAGCCGTCCAAATGGACGGCTTTCGTTTTCAATCTTAAACTTCAAATCTTCTACCCCCTCA
>CAZAWS010000444.1:0-1548 GCA_964488755.1 uncultured Anaerolineaceae bacterium
AAAATCTCAGAAAGCGCATTCTGCTCTTTTTCAGAGAAATCGATTCCGCGCCGCGCCCACTCATCAAATACACCAAACTCTTCTTTTACCTGTGTAAAAGCCGCATTCAAGAAATCACTACGTGCATCAAAAAGGGGCAGATACATCTTCCACGGGACACCAAAATAAGCCAATCTCTTAAGCTTTCTCACAATCTCTGCTGTATACGCACTCAAATTCCCATTGGTTTTTAAGTAATCATCCATCACTGTATCAACGGGAACACCCAAAAATTGCTGAATTAGGCTAGAAACAACACCCGTTCTATCCTTGCCCGCCGAGCAGTGAATTAAAAGAGGCAAATTATCAGGATTTGAAATCCGCTCAAAAAGAGCCTTTAACTGGGGCAAATAGCCTGTTGCGTATTCACGGTAAGCTTTATACGACTCGGCAATATAATCCATTTTACGTTCTTCGCCAAACATCAAAGAAAACAAACGTCCCCAAGAGCGTGCATGATAATCAACAATAGGACGCATAGGGATATTAAAAAAAGTAGTCGGCACCACGTTAGGGAAACGGTCTGGCTCTTCTTGCCTTTCTCGTTCAGAGCGCAAATCGCAAATGGTCTTAATTTGTAAAGCAGAAAGCCTCTCTAAATCGGCATCTGTAGCACCTGCCAATTGACCGCTTCTGTAAAGCAACCCCTTTTTCAGCCAAGCACCGCCTTGAGTTTGGTACCCACCAAAATCACGAAAATTAGGGATATTGTCCATCAGTATCCCGCCTTCCCTTCAACTCCCTGCACGATGCTCACGCCAGAACTCGCGCCAATTCGCGTTGCGCCTGCCTCAATCATCGCGCGTGCATCCGCTAAATTTCGCACACCGCCCGAAGCCTTTACGCCCATTTCCGCGCCAACCACGCGCCGCATGAGCACAATATCTTCTACAGTTGCGCCACCACCCGCAAAGCCAGTTGAAGTTTTCACAAAATCTGCGCCCGCTTCTTTGGCGAGTTTGCAAGCGGTTTCTTTTTCGGCATCGGTCAATAAACAAGTTTCGATGATGACTTTCACAAGCGCATTTTCCGCGTGAGCCGTATCTACCACACCCTCAATATCGGCTTTCACCAAATCCACATTGCCCTCTTTAAGCGCACCGATATTGATGACCATATCAATCTCTTCTGCACCCTCTTCAATTGCGATTTTAGTTTCATAGGATTTGACGGAGGACGCGGACGCGCCGAGCGGGAATCCAATCACCGTGCAAACTTTGGGCGTAGTGCCGCTATCTAAGATCTCGGCACACGCGTGAACGTGAGTTGGGTTCACGCAAACGGACGCGAATCCATGCTGACGCGCTTCTGCGCATAATTTTTCAATTTGAGCAGAAGTGGCATCTGGCTTGAGTAATGTGTGATCTATAAAAGAAGCGATATTATTTTTATCAAAAGACATGAGTTTTCTCCAAGTTTTTATTTTTTAGCCATTTTTTCTTAAATTCAATTTTATCATCTCCCTCATAAAAAAAAAGAGCAATGCACTTTGAATTCAAAGCACATTGC
>CAZAWS010000445.1:0-1542 GCA_964488755.1 uncultured Anaerolineaceae bacterium
TAAGAATGAAAAATCATGCTCAAATTAAAAACACAACTATCAACTAACTAAAAAATTAGATTACCAAGCGAGTAAAAAAATGGAGTTTCTCACTCAAATCATAGATATATTTCTTCACCTAGATCATTATCTTAGCGAGATTACATCTCAATATGGTGCCTGGACTTACGGCATCTTATTTGTCGTTATTTTCATTGAGACCGGTCTGGTTATTTTGCCTTTTCTCCCCGGCGATTCTCTCCTTTTTGCGGCGGGAGCAATTGCGGCAATCCCCGACAGTGGCATAAGTATCTTACCCCTTGTGGGCTTGTTAATGGTTGCCGCCGTTTTGGGTGACACCGTAAATTATTGGATCGGTCACTCACTCGGCGAAAGAGCCTACGAAAGTAAGTGGCTCAAAAAAGAATATGTAGATAAAACCCACGCATTCTTTGAAAAACATGGTGGAAAAACCATCTTCCTTGCCCGTTTTGTGCCTATCGTGCGCACCTTTGCGCCCTTTGTAGCAGGCGTTGGCAAAATGGATTATCAATACTTTTTCTCCTATAATGTTTTTGGTGGCATCCTTTGGGTTGCAACCTTCACCTTCGCTGGTTATTTCTTCGGAAACATCGAAATTGTTAGAGAAAACTTTTCTATAGTCATCATCGCAATTATAGCCATCTCACTCATTCCCGTTGCACTTGAAGCCTGGAAAGCGCGCAAAGAAAAGAAAGACGCATAAAAAACACCTTATCACCAAAAAAGCCCCGTGAACTCGGGGCTTTTGCATATAAATGAAAAAATACTGGCTTTCGTTCAGCATCATTGCTTTCTTTCTCCTCATCGTTTTCCTTGCAGATAGCGGCAACCTTCCGCGCTCTATCCGTAAATTATACGATTTCCCCTACGGAGACAAACTAGGGCATTTCTTGCTGATGGGATTATTAAGCTACATCCTCAATAGGACCGCCATCCTCGTGCGCCAATCTGCCCCTAAAACAGAGCGGAGCGACCGTGATTTGAACTTGTCGCGCGTTCTTTTAGCCGTGAGCGTGCCCCTAGCTTTTTTCGTCACACTCGAAGAATTTTCCCAGCAACTTTTTCCCAGACGCACATTTTCACTGGGCGATTTAGTCGCCAGCTATGCAGGTATCGCCTTTTTTGCATGGTTGGCTCTAAAGAGAATAAAAAAGTCTCCGTAAACGGAGACTTTTTTATATCATGCACCCGGCGCGACTCGAACGCGCAACCAACTGATTCGAAGTCAGCTACTCTATCCATTGAGCTACGGGTGCGTGGGAAAGATTATACCAATTATGGGGGTTTTGACTAGGTTTTTGGGATGATGTTTTTAGATATCGGAACAGTTCGATGCAAATAGAGCATTGGTAGGCAGTATAATTGCCTTAATTATTTTTTCTCAATATTTGCATCTCTTCTTGCGTCTCAGCGTATAATATCTTTGTCGACATCATAAAATTTAAAAAATGACCCCTAAAAATAACGTAAGCGTTCAGGGGGCTTAAAATAGAACGCGGATTTTACGGATCAGACAGATTT
>CAZAWS010000446.1:0-1538 GCA_964488755.1 uncultured Anaerolineaceae bacterium
CTCAGGTACTTAAGATTTTACGTATCTAATACACATCACCTAAACACACAAATGAAAATCAAAGAAAAGAAAACCCAAACCTTCCGCGCTGGCGTAGGCGCAGTCATCGTCAATAAAAATGGCTTAGTGCTCGGATTCGAGCGTAAGGACTTCCCCAATAAATGGCAATTCCCTCAAGGTGGTTTAAATGAGGACGAAGATTTACTAAAAGCTGTGAAACGTGAAATCTATGAAGAAACGGGAATAAAAGCAAATGATATAAAATTGCTCGCAGAGGCTCCCTTCCCAACAGTCTATGAATTTCCAGAAGAAAGGAAGAATAAAAGAGCTGGGCATCGCGGACAAGTTCATCGTTGGTTTTTATTTCGTTTAGAGAGTTCAGACGAAACCATCACGCTCGGTGACCAAAAAGAATTCTGCGCGTGGAAGTGGACAAGTATGGATGATATGATAGAAAGCATTGTCTCTTTCAAAAAGCCTGTTTACCAAGAATTGAAAAATTGCTTCGAGGCGTATTTGGGATAAGGGCGTTAATTCATCTGTCAGAGAATGCTTATTAAAGGGCACCACGCCCAATACACGCGCGACACCCACATCATCAGCCAGATAAAAATAGGAGCAAAAAAATGCAAATCGTAACCGACAGCGGCACTGACCTACGTCTCCCCGCAGGCGAAGAAGCCGAGTTAAATATCCACACCGTGCCGCTCACCGTCACGCTAGATGGAATCTCTTACCGAGAAGGCGTAGATATTGAGCATAAAGATTTCTATCCCCTGCTAGAAGCAAGCGGGAATCTCCCAACTACATCTCAACCATCGGCAGGAGAATTTGCTGAAGTCTATAGAAATTTAGCCAAAACAGACCCCGAAATTTTGTCTATTCACATGACATCGGGATTAAGCGGCACATTTAACGCCGCTGTTGAAGGCGCAAAACTTGTTCCTGAGGCAAATGTGACGCATATAGACACAAAAACTCTCACCGCAGCGGCGGGATGGCAAGTTTATGCCGCGGCGCGAGCCTTAAAAGCAGGCTGGGCAAAAGAAGAAATTCTGGGATTAGCAAAACGGATCGGTGAAGCAACCGATTGTATGTATTCTCTCGCTGAGTTGAAATATCTCATTCACGGCGGGCGAATTAGCCACATGAAAGGGTTGATTGCATCCATGCTAAGGCTTAAGCCGCTTATTGGTGTAGAGAAGGTAAACGGCACTTATATACAACTTGGGCAAGTTCGCACTTTTAAACGTGCACTTCAAAGTTTGGCAAATTTAATCACTGAAAAACATGCTAAGGGCAGTAAATTAATGGTGCAGGTGCTACACTCTAATAATCCCGAAGGCGCAGAGATGCTCCGAGAGATGGTCGATAATCTTTTCGAATGTACTTGGTTGCCGATGGGTCCCATGTCGCTGGTTTTGGGCGCACATACAGGTCCCAGCATGGTGGGGGTTGGTTTTGCCCCCATGGAAGCATTTGCTGAGATTCCCTAATTTCCATCAAAGTGCCGAAAGAAAAACGCATTATCACCAAGA
>CAZAWS010000447.1:0-1522 GCA_964488755.1 uncultured Anaerolineaceae bacterium
GCTTATAAAAAATTGCCTTGCACCATCTTCTTTGCCGTGATAAACTTTCTCTCGTTATGAAAAACCTATTCAGCAACCTTCATCATCATGCTCATAAAACTGACATTTTAAGTCGGGCATGGTTGCTTTAAGGTGATTGAGATTTCATAGCATAATTCAGAAAACTCAGTAAATTCAAAAGCACTTCCCGATTTGGGAAGTGCTTTTTTGTTTTCCCCCCATCCCAACCTTTCCCCTCATGGGGAAGGGGTAAGTCTCGCAAAAGAGACACATTCTCCCCCCTTCGGGGGGAGATGTCCAAAGGACAGAGGGGGACAAAAAGGAGCATTTATGCAAGAAGACCGCAAAATTAGAATCTCTCTCCCCAGCAAGGGACGTTTGGGAGAGAAGAGCAAAGAGCTTTTAGCCAATGTTGGCTTTAAAGTTTATAAACCGAATCCGCGCCAATATATGGCGACTATTCCGCGTTTCCCAAATGTGGAGGTGATTTTTCAGCGTCCTACAGATATTGTTTATAGTGTGCGTGATGGCAGCGTAGATTTTGGCATTACAGGGCGCGATATTTTTCTTGAAAAACAGGGGGGAAATGGACAAATTTTAGAATTGCATAAAAAGCTGGGCTTTGGAAAATGCTCTTTAAATATGATTGTGCCGCAGGAATGGGAAGATGTTAATTCCCTCGCGGACCTATCCATAATGGAAGCAAGCCTAAAACGCGAGCTTAAAATCGCGTCTAAGTTCCCAAATCTGACCACGCAATTTCTCAAGCAAAATAGCGGCATCTCGTTTACCATCATCCAAGCAGAAGGCACTTTAGAAATTTCGCCAACCGTGGGCTACGCCGATTTGATTATGGATATTGTTTCAACTGGCACGACTTTGAGAGACAATCATTTGAAAATCTTGAAGGGCGGCGAGATTTTGAAAGCCGAAGCCTGTTTGATTGCGAATAAGGTGCGTTTGCGTGAAAATGACGCTGTGCGGGATGTGGCGATTCAGCTTTTAGAAGTGCTAAGTGCCTATTTGCGAGCAGAAGACCGCTTGGCGATTTTTGCGAATATTCGGGGCGATTCTCCTGATGAAATTGCAGAAAAACTTTTTTCACAGAAGGTGATTGGCGGTTTGCAAGGACCGACAATTTCGCAAGTCATTACGCGGGACGATGAAAATTGGTTCGCAGTGCATTTGATTGTGGCAAAATCAGAATTGCACGAAGCGGTGAGAGAAATCCGTGCTATTGGGGGCAGCGGCGTGGTGGTCTCGGATGTGAATTATATTTTTGAAGAAGAGCCAGAGGAATTAACGGCGATGTTGGAAGCGTTGGAATGAGATTTTAGTATTTTTAACGCGAATTTACGCGAATGAGCGAATTGCGCGAATGTTTTTAAATTAAAAAGCTTTTATTTGCGTCATTCGTCAATTCGCGAACATTCGCGTTGAGAAAACTAGAGCCAAAATTTGGAGACGAAAATGATAAAAATCTACCCACTTGAAGAAGCAAAGCAGACGATATTAAAGCGCA
>CAZAWS010000448.1:0-1508 GCA_964488755.1 uncultured Anaerolineaceae bacterium
TCCATCGCATACACCCCAAAAGTCTCTTTCTTGCCTTTTACGCTGATATTGGATAAATACTCAGCCTGAAGAGTGATTGTTTGAGAGGCTTGTTTGTAAGTTTCTGCGCTAATCAGGGTGTTTCCATCAACTTCTTTGGTTTTCCCCTCAAGGCGTGAGGCAAGATTTACTGTATCACCGATAACGGTGTATTCAATACGCTCTCTTCCGCCGATATTTCCCGCGACCACTGCCCCGGTGGCGATACCAATACCAATTTGAAGATGCCGAGAATTTTCTTTCTGATTAAAAACGCCCAACGCCTTAAACATCGCCTGTGCGCTGAGAACAGCTTGCTCGGCGTGATTATCAGCAGGGTTTAGCGGCGTGCCAAAAATTGCTAAAAGCGAGTCTCCGCCAAATTTATTGACCATGCCCCCATTTGTCACAATCACCTCTACCATCATGCTCATATAGCGGTTAAGAAGAGACATCAATTCATCTGGCGGAAGAGATTCTGAGATAGAAGTAAATCCGCGAATATCAGAAAAGAGAACGGTACACTCAATCAATTCGCCACCCAGTTTTGTGCCGTGCGTTAATGCTTCTTGCGCCACTTCTGGACTAACATAGATATTTAGCAGATCGCGTAACATTTCCTTTTGACGCAATCCAGATACCATTTGATTGAAATTTTCACCGAGATAGCCCAGCTCGTCATTTGTGGTGACGGAAATTTGTGTATCTAAATCGTTTCTTTTGACTCGCCCCATTGCCTTGCGAAGCTCATCTAGCGGCTCAGTAATGCTACGCGTGGTAAAAATGGCTAATCCTATGCTTGTAATCACGCCAACACTTAAAATAAAAGTTTGCAGGAAATGCAAATTGGCAAGCACCGTTGTCGGGTTGGGTGCAGATAATAGAAGTTGAGTACGTTGCCAACTTAAGCCAACCAACAAAGAAGGAGGGAGAATTCCAATAAACAAGAAAACAATCAACAATTTTCCCAAAACGGGCAAACGAAAAGCACGCACTTTACTTAAGTTCCCCTCAGGAAAAAAGAAAGGAATAATCGGTCGCCAAAAAAAATCCCCGATAAAATAAAGCAGGGTCGTAGCAACCACTCCGCCACTAGCAACAATCCCGACCAAAAAGCGAATGGATTCGTTAAATAAGGCAAAAATAAAACCGACCAATATCCACATCATGGCGGTAATCATGGCGGAAAAAAGAGGATAATTGAGTACGTCCCGTTTTATCTTGAGCGGAATTTCAGCGACAGTCTTTTTACCCGATTTGACGAGGTGGTACCAATTATTGATTCCCTTTTCAACATTACGTCCCAAACTTAATCCAAGCGAAAAAGTTAATATCATCGCAAAGCCAAAGATAAATATGCTTACGGGATTCGCCTCCGTTAGCATATTTCCGGCAACAGGAGTCGGATTCATAACATTTAAATAGAAAAAAGTAGAGAAAGCCCCAATACCGTTGATGATAAAGGTGGCTATATTTTCTTTGCGGATAAT
>CAZAWS010000449.1:0-1504 GCA_964488755.1 uncultured Anaerolineaceae bacterium
TTTGTTTTTTCTTTAGCTACCAAGTTTTCTCCGTGTAATCCGAAAAACCTGTACTGAGTTTGTCGAAGTATCCGTGTACAAAAAAATGAAAATACTAACCGTTATTGGCGCAAGACCGCAATTTGTGAAAGCCGCCCCCGTCAGCAAAGCATTACGCGCGGCGGGGCATGAAGAATTTCTCGTTCACACCGGTCAGCATTACGACCCGCAAATGTCCCAAATTTTCTTCGATGAGATGGGCATCCCAGAACCCAATATCAATCTCGAAGTTGGTTCAGGTCAGCATGGCTGGCAAACGGCACAAATGCTGATGGGCATAGAAAAATTATTGCTCGAAGAAAAGCCAGATTACATCCTGCTTTATGGTGACACAAACTCAACCTTGGCAGGATCTCTAGCGGCGGTAAAACTTCATATTCCCATCGCTCATGTCGAAGCGGGATTGCGCTCCTTCAACCGTAAAATGCCTGAAGAGCATAATCGCGTTCTCACCGACCACGCCTCTGATCTGCTCTTTTGCCCCACCGAAATCTCTGCCCAGCATCTCGCCAACGAAGGCATCACCAAAGGCGTGCATATCGTTGGCGATGTGATGTATGATGCCGTCTTAACCTTCTCTGAACTCTCCAAGAAATCTACCCTCCTCAACGCTCTCAACATCGCCCCCAACGATTATTTGCTGGCAACCGTGCATCGTCCTGCGAATACGGATAACGCCGATAATCTTCGCGCCATCTTTGAAGCCTTTCGCGAGCTAGATGAAAATATCATCTTTCCCGTCCACCCGCGCACGCGCGGCAAAATCGCTAATTTGATTGACAATGTGGCAGAATTTGCCCCTAAACTCAAACTTATAGCCCCCGTTGGCTATCTCGATATGCTCTCGCTGGCGAAAAATGCCAAAACCATCCTTACCGATTCGGGTGGATTGCAAAAAGAAGCCTATTGGCTGGCAACTCCCTGCGTTACCTTGCGTCCCGAAACCGAGTGGGTCGAAACCGTCAAGGTGGGCTGGAACACACTCGTTGGCGCAAATAAAAATAAAATCCTTATCGCCGTGAATGATAAAAAAACGCCAAAAGAAAGACCAAGCATCTATGGAGATGGACACGCGGCAGAGAAGATTGCGAAGATTCTAGGATAATTTTCTTCGGGAGGGGGATAGGATGTTACGCCGCGACACGCGCGACCCAAAACTTGCTTGCCCGCAATGGACACCCTCGTGGCTTGAACGCTATCCTGCCCACGCCACACCCTCAGCTTGGGATTCGGCACCCAAGCCCAAAACGAGTGTTCGGCGGGCTCAGTAGCCACTCAACCAACTATGCGCTTCCTTTTATGAAACTGCCAGGTGGCTAGTTATAGAAACTTCGAGCCAGCTATCTATTTTAGTCATTTTTTTGTAAGCGTTCAGACTACAGACTTTAGACGCGCTCAAAATAACCAGATTTTGAAGTTTTTTCATTTTTCTTCAAAAAAAAGATGGTGAAAAAGAGCGAAAGAA